>NZ_JBMOWC010000045.1:0-37050 GCF_049310765.1 Bacillus sp. PSXD-155
ATAAAATGACAATATAACTAAATAATTTTTTGGTATGATTTTTGGATTTTGTTTTTTATCCGAATTTTCTGATTCAAATATTTCAACTTTATGAATATAGTAGGTGAAATATTTGTGTGATAGTATTTGAGATAGAAAAAAGCCAACTTTAAAAAGGATGTGAATTGAATGTGTAAACGACTGTAAAGGGTTATATTAAGGCAACGTTTAGCTGTTATTAGTGTAAGGTAAAGATATATTTTGTAACAGTTGATATAAAAATGAAGAAATAGGTACGTTTTTGTTTGTCTGACTATTTTAAATATATGAAAAATAAGGCCGGTTTGAGTTTTGACGAAGTTAAATTCTAGGTGAGATGTTAATAATAATTAATTAGGTTTAATAAAGGGGTACCTTATACGCAAAAGCGTTTATATTAGTAACTTAAGGAGCTTGCTTTTATGAAAACTACCGATTCAAAAGGCCTATTAGGAAATAGGGTTTATTTACAAGTTTTCTCTGCCTATTCATTGCTTATGCTTGGTGTTTTTATTGATATGTTAGCGATTATGACTATAGTTGGGTTTGAATGGGAAGTAGATCCTACTATGATTGGGTTGATCCCTGTTGCATATGCACTTCCTGGAATTATTTTTGGCTCATGGGCAGGTGTTATTGCGGATCGTTTTAGAAAAATTCCAATTATGATGTTCTGTAACCTAATGGTTGGTCTAATAACAATTGCTCTTTTATTTGTACAAGATATCCACTGGCTCTTAGTGGCATTAATGATTCGTTCCATTTTTATTGTTTTCTATTATCCTGCACAGCAAACACTAACAAGACAGATTGTATCCCCGGACTTGCTTACTAAAGCAGTAAGTATCAACGGAATAGTAGAGCAGGGTACAAAGATAGTAGGCCCACTTATAGGGGGCATGTTGCTGAGCTGGTTTCAACCAGAGTTCTGCCTCATTATAAGAGCTATAAGTTGTTTATTAGCTACCTTGGTTCTGATACCCACAATAAAATTTAAAGAAACTATATCGAAAGAATTTGTTGAAAAGCAAAAACAAAGTACTTGGACCGCTTGGGTACAAGGGTGGGGTTATGTGTTATCTAATCGGATAATATTATCAACCATGATTTTCGTTACAATAGCCATGGCAGTATTACAATTAGTAGACTCACAATTCCCAACTTTATTTAAGAGCTTATTCCCACATGATAAAAGTAAAATGGGATATATCATTTCTATTATTGGTCTTGGCGGAATACTTGGTGCATTACTAACTCAGAAATTAAAACAATTTCAATATGGCTGGGTAGTATGTGGAGGTATGGTTTTAATGGGAATTGGTTTTGGGGGGATTGGTTTGATAACGCCCGGTACGGTCTTCGTTTTAGCCTATTTAATTAGTTTTATCGCTGGTATCGGAAGTGGGCTGATGCTTGTATCTAATCAAGTCATTTTACAAATAGAATCCGATCAAGATCAAGTAGGAAGAGTATTTGGTATACAAAGCAGTTTAACAAACGCAGTTCTAATTATTTCTCCTGCTATGAGTGGTCCATTAGTGCATTTGTTTGGAGTAACTCAACTCTATGTTTATGGAGGGATTGGGCTTGTTATTATTGGAGTAATTGGAGTTTCACTGCAGAAATATTTATGGGCTAAACATAAACACGAACCTATAAGAGCAAATAATTTTTGAAGGGAAGATTTTTATGACCAATGAGGAATGCTATCCATTAAGCCATCCGCAGCGAAGAATATGGTATACAGAAGTCGTTCATTCTGATAAAGGAATATGTAATTTAAGATTTTTATTTAAACTTCATCGAAAAATGAATTATTCAAAATTAAACCAAGTTGTGAATCGCGTTATCAGTGAAAATGACGGTCTGTGCATTAGGTTAAAAGAAAATGGGCATCAGGAACCGAAACAATATTTTACTAAACATGAAGAACAAGAATTTGAGTTTTTTGATTTCAGTAATGTGGAGAATACAAATTTGCTTAAGGAATGGATTGAGCAGAAAACAAAAGAAACGTTTACATTATTTAATTCAAATTTATACTATTTCGCTTTAATAAAATTAAACGATAATGAATGTGCAGTCTTTGGAAATGTTCATCATATTATTATGGATGGTTTATCAATTCAAATATTTACTGAGCAGATTGCAAAATATTATTATGATATGCATAACGAGAATGAGGAGGGTGAAATTAAAAATTCATATGTTCAATTTCTGACCAACGAACAAACATACTTGAATAGTAGTCGCTTTCAAAAAGATCAAAAATTTTGGTTAGAGGAATTTAAAACACTGCCATCTGTGACTGGATTGAAGCCTTATAATACGTACCAAGTTAGTACCAAAGCATCACGTGAGACGTTTATATTAACTGAACATTTGAAGAGAAAGATAGAAAAATTTTCTGAAGATTACAAAATTAGTTTATATACTCTTTTTGTTGCTGCTTTCTCGTTGTCCATGTATCGGTGGACCTCATCGCTTGATATTGGTTTAGGAATGGCTTACGGCAACCGTATGACTAAAATGGAACGAAAATTGATTGGAATGATGGTGAGTACAGTTCCTTTAAGAATGGATATTGATCCAGAAGAAGAAGTACTTTCATTTATTAGTAGAGTGTCCAGAAAACAAAGTAAATCATTAAGACACCAGAAATATCCATTTGATTTGTTATTAAAGCAGATTAATAAAGAGAATAACAGTAATGTGAGACTTTTCGGAACTACGATTGATTATAGGGATCGTGATGAAAGTGGTGACTCACTATGGATTCCAAACCGTGAAGAAGTACAAGATTTTGCAGTGCATATTGAAAATCTAATTGATATAGACTCTTTACATGTACATATTGATTATCGTGAGGAGCTATTTTCTAAGGAAGAGATAGAACGATTCTTTAACGTTATGCTAGTGATACTGGGAAATATTTTTGAAAACCCAAAGCAGAAGGTGGCTGAAATAGAAATCATTTCTGAGGAAGATAAAAGAAAAAGTTTAGTTGAGTTCAACAATCCTAAACTGGATGTCCCACCTCAAGTAACTATTCATGAAATGTTCGAACGGCAAGCGATGATTTATCCAAATTCTATTGCAGTTACGTATGAAAAAGAAAAAATTACTTATAAGGAGCTTAATGAACGTGCAAACCAGTTAGCTCATTATCTGCAGAAAAAGGGAGTAGGACCTGATACTTTAGTTGGACTGTGCGTTGAACGTTCCCACGAGATGATTGTAGGTATTTTAGGGATTTTGAAGGCTGGTGGGGCTTATGTCCCACTTGATCCAACATATCCAGAGCAACGACTTCAATATATTTTAGAAGATGCTAGCATTCAGTTATTCGTAACGCAAGAAAGTCTAAAAAAATTGAACTGGTTACCAGAAAATGTTGAGTCGATTTGCCTGGATCGTGATCAAGATGAGATTGGGAAAGAAAGTAAGTCTTTTCTGGTTTCTAGTGTCGGTCCCCAAAATCTGGCATATGTAATCTATACTTCGGGATCAACGGGAAATCCAAAGGGCGTTATGATAGAGCATCACAATGTTATTCGGCTATTTAAATCGACGGATTGTTGGTATCAGTTTAATGAAAAAGATACTTGGACGCTTTTTCATTCGTATGCATTTGATTTCTCAGTATGGGAAATTTGGGGAGCGTTATTATATGGTGGAAAATTAGTTGTTGTTCCGTACTGGATTAGTCGATCACCTAAGGATTTTTATCAATTATTGGTGGAGGAAGAAGTCACAGTTCTAAATCAGACACCTTCCGCATTTCGACAATTAATACGAGTGTGTGAACAAGAAGATAAGAATAAAACTTTGCAGCTGCGTTACGTAATATTTGGCGGAGAAGCGTTAGAACCTATTAGCTTGTTACCGTGGTTTCAAAGGTATGGGGAGAAAAACCCACAGTTAATTAATATGTATGGAATTACCGAAACTACAGTTCATGTTACATATTATCCAATTACTCTAGATGATGTGCAGCATGCTTCAAGAAGTAATATTGGAAAGCGGATTCCCGATTTAGAAGTGTATATACTAGACGCTTATCAACAACCTGTTCCTATAGGTGTTGATGGTGAACTTTATATTGGTGGAGCAGGATTGGCACGTGGATATTTAAATAGACCTGAATTAACAGCAGAGCGTTTTATATCTCATCCATTTAGTAGTAATCCGAAAGCAAGATTATACCGGACAGGAGACTTAGCTAGGTATTTGCCAGATGGGAATCTAGATTATCGTGGAAGAATTGATCATCAGGTTAAAATACGTGGTTTCAGAATTGAGATTGGGGAAATTGAGTCTACTTTAAGTACATATGCATGTGTAACAGAGGCAGTTGTAATTGTAAGAGAAGATGAGCCGGGCGATAAAAGATTAGTAGCATATGTTGTAGGAGATGGAAATGTAGATGCGTGGAGAGAGTATCTTAAAGCGAAACTACCAAGTTATATGGTTCCTTCGGGATTTGTGGCGATGGAAGCTATTCCACTTACAGCTAACGGTAAAGTTGATCGTGAGGCCTTACCTATGCCAGAGGAAAAGCAGATTAATAGTGAATGTGTTGGGCCTCGGAATAGTAACGAACAGATACTGACTACCATTTGGAAGCGAGTATTAGGTGTTAAAAAGGTGGGAATCTATGATAATTTCTTTGAAATTGGTGGCGACTCGATTCTCAGTATTCAAATCATATCTCAAGCAAGTCAAGTGGGGTTAAAACTTACTCCAAAGCAAATGTTTGAATGCCCAACTATCGCTGAGCTGGCACAAGTGGCTATAGAAACGCAGGGAGTACAAGCGGAGCAGGGAATTGTGATAGGTGATGTGCCTCTTACTCCAATTCAGTGCTGGTTCTTCGAGCAAGAACATCCACATACAGAGCATTGGAATCAATCAATGCTTTTAAGAGTAAAAGAAAGATTGAATGTGAAATTACTAGAGGGAGCGATATTAAATTTACTGAAACATCATGATGCTTTACGTTTCCGGTACGAACAGTTACCAAACGGAACGTGGAGGCAGAGAAATGAAGGGACTGATGAGCTGTCAGTACTCCATGTTGTAAAACGTAATCAAGTTAATGAAAAAGAGTGGAATAAAATAATACAAGAAGAGATGAACATTAATCAAGCTAGTTTCAATTTAGTTACTGGTCCGTTAATGAGAGTAGTGTACTTTGAAGATAACTTAACTGGAAATGATCGAATATTCTGGGTGATTCATCATTTAGTAGTAGATGGAGTGTCATGGAGGATTCTATTGGAAGATTTACAGGTGGTATATAACCAGATGAAACAAGGTCAAGAAGTTCGCTTACCTGCGAAAAGTACATCTTTTAAAGAGTGGTCTGAACGACTCCAGACATACAGTGATTCGGGTATTTCCAAAGAAGTACAAAATTATTGGAATGAACAAGTAGAAAAAGAAACGATGAAAATTCCAATGGACTATCCAATACAAGAAACAACAGAAGAATCGATTGATCAAGTGACGAGGACTCTAGGAATAGAAGAAACACAAACATTGTTATACGAAGTTCTAGTCACTCATAAGACAAGGATTGATGAGGTACTATTAACGGCATTAGGACAAGCTATCGTCGATTGTACAAATCAGCAAACCGTTTCTATTCATCTAGAAGGACACGGAAGAGAAGAGATGATTGAAGGTATTGATTTATCAAGGACAGTGGGCTGGTTCACGAGTATTTATCCCGTTCATCTCAATTTTCAAGGAACTCAGACACCTATTGAAGGGTTAAAGGCAGTCAAAGAACAATTGCGTCAAATCCCAAATCGCGGAGTAGACTATGGTATTTTACGTTACTTGAATAAAGGATTACTTCCGTTTTATCAGCAAAAGCCTTCAATAAGCTTTAACTATTTGGGCCAATTTGATCAGGTGTTTTCAAGGGACTCTTTGTTTATGCAAGAGACAGGATTTACATTTTTAGATCATGCTCCAGATTCCAAACCATCTCATCTAATTGAAGTTATCGGAATGGTGAAAGATGAAAAGTTACATTTTATTTGGATGTATAGTAGGGAACAGTTTTCTAAATTAAAAATTCAAGTGATAGCAGATGGTATGTTAAGGCATCTCCGTCAACTTATAAATAAACCAACAACAGAGTCTGCTTTTACGGTATCAGATTTTGCTGATGCAGAGGATCTTACGGAAGAAAGCTTAAGCAAAGTATTACTTAAATTAACAAAGAAGAGGGTGTAAAAATGGGAGACGTTATTGATATATATGGTTTATCACCTTTGCAAAAAGGAATACTGTTTCATACTTTATACGATCAAGATGATGAACATTCTTTTTCCTATATTGTACAAGTAGGTTTCTTGCTCGGGGGACAATTGGATGTTGCTACTTTTGAAAAAGCTTGGGAATATGTTATTCAACGACATGAGGTTCTGCGCTCAGTATTTGTATGGGAGGAAGTAGAAAAACCTCTACAAGCAGTTTACGAATGTCTTCCTTTTACTATTCATCAAGAGGATTGGAGTACCTATTCGCATAAGGAGAAGGAGAAGAAATTACAACAGTTTTTGACTGCAGATCGTAGGAAAGGATTTTTATTGGATGAAGCACCATTGATGAGAGTCACTGCGATTAAAGAAGCAAAAGAGGAAACGAGAATTATCTGGACACATCATCATATTTCGCTAGATGGATGGAGTGTGTCATTGGTCTTTAGTGAAGTGATGGAAGTTTATCTCAAGATGATAAAGGGAGAATTGTTGAATCTTCCTAAATCTCTTCCTTATAAAAAATATATTCAATGGATAAATAAACAAGATCAAAGTCAAGCAGAGGAATTTTGGAAAGAAGAATTAAAAGGGTTCTATGCACCTACTCCATTAGCAATGGAAAGAAAGGATCAAGGACAAGAGAAGGGTTATGGAGAGTGTGCTTATCAAGTATCTGAGGAACTTACTGAGAGTTTACAAAAGTGGGTACGAAATAGTCGATTAACGTTGAATACGTTAGTACAAGGTGCATGGGCTTATTTGATGAGTAGGTATAGCGGTGACAGTGACGTCGTATTTGGCGTAACTAGCGCTGGACGTCCTACTGATTTAATAGGAGCAGAGAATATGGTGGGGCTATTTATTAACACATTACCTACCAGAATTCGATTAACGGATAATACATCAGTAGTAGATTGGCTTCGTAAAATACAAATGAAAGAAATGGAACGAAGACAGTATGAGTATAATTCGTTGATAGATATTCAAGGCTGGAGTGAGGTTCCGCGAAATTGCTCCTTATTTCATACCTTGTATGTGTTTGAAAATTATCCAATTCAAGGTGAGAGAAATGATGATTTAAGATTACTAGATGTTAAAAGCACGGAACAAACAAATTATCCTTTAACACTCATTGTAATGCCCGGTAAGAAAATTACTTTAAAGTTGATGTATGATCGAAGCTATTTTAATGAAGAAGCAATAAATCGGATTCAGAATCACTTATTGCAAATATTAATTCAGATGACGAAGAGCCTAGATTCAAAACTATTTGAAATTACTCATTTAACAGAAGAAGAACAAATACAGTTACTAGAGGAATGGAATCATACTCAAGTTAATTATTCGGCTGAAGGCATGATTCATACGATGTTTGAGGAGCAAGTAAAAAAAACACCGGAAGCAATCGCGGCTAGTTACGAAAATGAACAAATTACCTATAAAGAGTTGGAGAAGCGTGCAAATCAGTTAGCTCATTATTTACAAAAGCATGGTGTAGGCCCAGAGTCTCTAGTTGGGGTATATTTGGAACGTTCATTACAAATGATGATAGCGTTATTAGGTATTCTAAAATCAGGAGCAGCGTATGTTCCACTTGACCCTACTTATCCAGAGAGTCGACTTCGATATATATTAGAGGATGCTGGAATCGAAGTACTAGTGACGGGGGAGAATTCTAAAAATTTGTTTGTATCTGAAAGTATAGAAACGATTTGTATGAATAAAGATTACACTGCAATTGAAAAAGAAGAAACAACCCCATGTATAAGTGGTGTAACAGGAGAAAATTTAGCGTATGTTATGTATACTTCAGGATCTACAGGGAATCCAAAGGGAGTAATGATTGAGCATCATTCAGTAATTAATTATCTAGAATGGATGCAACATAAATATCCGCTTTCTGAAAAAGATGTGGTCTTGCAGAAAACGCCATTCTCATTTGATGTCTCTGTTTGGGAATTGTTTTGGGGCATTCACGTTGGTGCAAGTGTATCTTTCCTACCTCCAGGTGGAGAAAAAGATCCTTCTATTATAGCTGAAGTGATTAAACAACATCAGGTTACTATAGTTCAATTTGTACCTTCGATGTTATCTGTTTTCTTAGATTACTTCAATCATATTGAATTGAACATGAATTGTTCGTCCGTACGCCATGTATTTTCTGGTGGAGAAGAACTAAGTTCAGGGTTAGTTAGACGTTTTCAACAAAAATGGGATTATAGTGGACAAGTGAAATTAACCAACTTTTATGGGCCAACTGAAGCCACTATTTATGTCAATGCATTTGATATTCAGCCTAATCAAGAATTTGTTTCTATTGGGCAGCCAATACAGAACACGCAATTATATGTATTAGACCAAAATCAACGCTTGCAATCAATAGGAATTGAGGGTGAGTTATATATTGGTGGTGCTGGTTTAGCACGTGGATACTTAAATCGTCCGAATCTTACTGCTGAAAAATTCGTTTCGCATCCATTCCAATTGGGAGAACGACTATATCGAACAGGAGATTCAGTAAGATATCTAACTGATGGAAATATAGAATTTATAGGTAGAATGGACCATCAAGTCAAAATGCGTGGTTTTAGGATTGAATTAGGAGAAATTGAAGCCATTTTAGAAAAATGTTCGTTTATTAAAGAGGCTGTTGTATTAGTTAGAGAAGATCGTCCAGGTGATCAACGATTGGTTGCATATGTAATAAGTGATGGAAATACCCAAGAGTGGAGAGAGTATTTACAAAACCAATTACCGAATCATATGATTCCAGCGCACTTTATAGAGTTAGAACACTTCCCGCTTACTCCGAATGGGAAAATTGATCGAAAGGCCTTGCCAGCACCTGATGAGCAAGCTATTGAAGATTTAAATGTGCTACCCCGGACGCCATCGGAAGAGCTTATTGCCTCGGTTTGGAGTCAAGTGTTAGGAACAGAAAATATTGGTATTCAGGATTCCTTCTTTGAACGTGGTGGGCACTCACTACTTGCTACTCAAATCGTCTCTAGATTGCAAGAACTGTTCCAAATTAAAATTCCATTACGTGAACTTTTCAAGCACGATACAGTGGAAGCATTGGCGAAACGAGTGAATCAGTTACGAAAAGAAGATAAAAAACGAGAGGTTGCTCCTCTTGTACCTATGAAACGAGAAGAAGTTATCCCACTTTCCTATGCGCAGAAACGTCTATGGTTTATTGATCAATTAATGCCAAATAGTGCTATGTACAATATTCATGCAGCGTGTCGCTTAACAGGTAAATGGTCAATTGAAGCATTGGAGGTCGGATGGAATCAATTGTTGGAGCGTCATGAATCATTAAGGACGACAATTCTAGAACAAGAGGGTGAACCTTTTCAACAGGTTCAATCTCATGTGTTCAGACATATTCCTCAAACGAATCTAACAGATCTTTCTTTGGAAGATAGGGAAAGAGAAATGAAACGCCTTATTCAAAACGAGGCGGAGGAACCATTTCATTTTGGACAAGGTCCTCTGATTCGAACACGAATATTGAAAGTGGACAGGGAAGAATGGGTTCTCATTTGTACGATGCATCATATTATTTCAGATGGATGGTCAATGGGAATCTTACTTGAAGAATGGATGGCTTTTTATGAAGGAGCACTAACCGGAAAACCAGTGGAATTGAAGGAGTTATCTATCCAATATGCAGATTTTGTCATGTGGCAGAAGGAATGGCAAAAAGAGGAGAATTTGAATCAGCATCTTCAATATTGGAAGGAAGAATTATCTGGGGAACTACCAGTTTTACAATTACCGATGGATCGTCCTCGACCTGCAGTTCAAACCCATCGTGGTGCAAGTCAGTCCTTAATAGTGGCGAATTCCCTACAGGAAAAGCTCAAAGATTTAAGTTTGCAAGAAGGATGCACTTTATTTATGACATTGATGGCAGCGTATCAAAGCTTCCTTTCTCGTTATACAGGACAGGACGACATTATAGTTGGAAGCCCAATCGCTAATCGAAATGTGAAAGAGATTGAGGGATTAATAGGATTCTTTGCAAACACGTTGGTTTATCGAGCTGATTTCAGTGGAAATCCGACGTTCCAAGAACTATTGTCGCAGGTAAGAAAAAAAGCGCTAAAAGCATACGAGTATCAGGACATCCCATTTGAGAAAGTGGTAGAATCCGTAAAACCTGAACGGAATACAAGTCATTCACCAATATTCCAAACTTTGTTTACTTTACAGAATACGAAACAAGAATTTCTTCAGCTATCTGAAAGACAAATGGAACTCATGGAAAGCCATGCTTCTGTTGCCAAATTTGATTTGAGTTTATTTGCTTCTGAGACGGAAGAAGGATTATCACTAACCTTTGAATATAATACTGATTTGTTTAATGATACAACCATTGAACGTATGGCAAGTCATTTTAAACATTGGTTAAATCAAATTGTCTCTCATCCAAAATGTGTATTATCAGAACTGAATATGTTATCGAAAGTAGAATATAAGCAACTACTAGAGGGATGGAACAAATCGCGTTTTATAGATATGGAAGAAAGTACAATTCATACAATGTTTGAAGAACAGGTGAAAAAAACACCAGAAGCAATTGCAGTAGTGTGCGAAGATGAAGAACTAACATATCGAGAGTTGGACGAACGCTCGAATCAGTTGGCACATTATTTACAAAAAAATGGTGTAACATGCGAATCATTAGTTGGGATTTGCGTTACACGTTCATCTGAGATGATTGTCGGTCTCTTAGGAATTATGAAGGCGGGAGGAGCATATGTCCCAATTGATCCAGCGTATCCGGAAAGTCGACTGCAGTACATTTTAGAAGATGCTCAAATAAAGGTACTGGTGACACAGGAAAAGTTACAACAAAAAATGGTTATACCTAAATTCGTCAACGTGATTTGTATTGATCGTAATCGAGCAGAAATAGAACAAGAAGTAACTACAGTATGTACGAGTGAAGTGACGGGCGATAACTTAGCCTATATTATCTATACTTCAGGTTCCACTGGAAATCCAAAGGGAGTAATGATTGAGCACAGGAATACAGTAACAATGATTCATTGGGCGCATCACACGTATTCTCGAAAGGAATTAGCGGGAGTGTTAGCTTCAACTTCGCTATCTTTTGATTTATCTGTTTTTGAAGTGTTTGTTCCCTTAACGATGGGTGGTAAGGTGATTGTCACTGAAAATGCTCTACATCTAGAGAAGTTGTCTACCAAAGGTGTGACTTTGGTTAATACTGTACCATCGGCAGCGAAGGAACTGGTTCGAGCAAAAACAATCCCTTCTTCGGTAAAGGTGATGAATTTGGCTGGAGAACCATTGCCATATTCGCTTGTTCAAGATTTATACGAGAGAAGTACGATCGAAAAGGTGTACAACCTATATGGACCGTCCGAAGATACTACGTATTCCACGTATATGGAATTAGAAAAGTGTGACATGCATAGGGTACCACAAATTGGTAAACCAATATTCAATACAGAAGTATATGTACTGAGTGCCGAACAAAAAATGGTTCCAATTGGTGTAGTTGGTGAGCTATACATTGGTGGATCAGGGTTAGCGCGTGGATATTTAAACCGCCCTGACTTAACGCAAGATCGTTTTATACCGCATCCGTTTAAAGAAGGAGAGCGAGTATACCGGACGGGAGATTTAGTAAGGTATTTGCCGGATGGAAATTTGGAGTATGTTGGACGAATCGATCATCAAGTAAAAATTCGTGGGTTCCGGATTGAACTAGGAGAAATTGAAGCGACATTACAAAGGCATACATTAGTTAACGAAGCTATTGTGATGGTGCGGGAAGATTATCCTGGCGATCTGCGTTTGATCGCCTATGTTGTAGGAGGCGGGGATGCTCAAAAGTGGCGTGATTATCTCAAGGATCAACTACCAAATTATATGATCCCAGCCTATTTTGTTGGATTAAATGCATTTCCACTCACTCCTAATGGGAAAATTGATAGGAAGGCCTTACCGGCACCAGAGAGACAGGAGATAGCAAGTGGTTATATTGCTCCTCGTACGTCTACGGAAAAAACAATCGTTTCGATATGGCATGAAGTTTTAGGTATGGAAAACATCGGAATTCAAGATTCGTTTTTTGAAATTGGTGGCCATTCACTACTCGCTACGCAAGCTGTTTCCAATCTTAAAGAGGCTTTTGGAATCGAGATACCATTGCATGATTTATTTATGTTTCATACGGTGCAGCAATTGGCAGAACAGATTGATCAATTGCTTGATAACAAAAATCAAGAAATGCAGAATGATAGTAAGGAGAATGTTAGTCTTCAAGACTATGTTCAAAAAGAAGCAGAAGTGAGTAATGATGAAGAATTACTGGAACTACTTAAGCAATTAGAGGAGCTATCAGAGGAAGAAGCACAAGGGATATTCGAGAGTAATTTGATTGAGGAAGGGGTAAAAAAATGAGAAGTGATTTACTTGCAAAGCTGAGTTCACTTTCTCCTGAGAAGAGAGCATGGCTTCAGAAGCAAATGCAAAAAAAGGTGAATAAAGAAGCACTCCCGTTGTCTTATGCACAACAACGTTTGTGGTTTATGGACAGATTTAACCCAAACAGTTCTTTATATAATATTCCAACAGTATGGCATCTAAAAGGAAATTGGATACCTGAAGCATTAGAAAAGGGATTCAATCGACTCATTGAACGCCATGAATCATTACGAACTGTTTTTAAAGAAGTAGGAGAACAACCTGTGCAACAAATTGTCGAATTCCTTCCTAGAGCATTACCTGTAAGAGATTACTCTCAACTTCCTCTAGAAGTAAAAGAAAAAGAGGTAGATAGTTTAATTGCGAGAGAAGCGCAAGAACCATTTGATTTAATGAATGGTCCTTTAATTCGTAATCAGCTTGTTCAATTAGAGAAGGATGAATGGTTATTACAGTGTACGATGCATCATATTATTTCTGATGCTTGGTCCATTGGTATATTCATGAATGAATTACTTGCTTTCTATGAAGAAGAAACGGGCGGAAATCCTGCTAAATTAAGTTCACTATCCATTCAATATGCAGACTTTGCGAAGTGGCAAAAGGAGTGGTTGCAAGGTGATGTGCTAAATCGTCAGCTTACGTATTGGCAGGAAGAATTGTCTGGTGAACTTCCTATCTTACAACTGCCAGTGGATCGACCTCGACCGGTTAAGCAGACTTACTCTGGGGCTACGCATCATGTAATTTTTCCTTATAAATTGCTCAGTCAATTGAAGGATATAAGTCGACAAGAAGGATCTACTTTATTTATGACTTTAATGGCCGCATACCAGAGCTTTCTTGCTCGTTATACGGGACAAAAAGATATCCTAGTTGGTAGTCCGATTGCAAATCGGAACCATAAGGGAGTAGAAGGATTAATTGGTTTCTTTGTTAATACGTTGGTTTACCGATCAGATTTGAGTGGCACCCCTACTTTTCGAGAGATTTTGAACCAAACAAAGAAAAAGGCGTTAAAAGCTTACGAATATCAAGATATACCATTTGAAAAAGTGGTAGAAGCTGTGCAACCTGAACGAAGCATGAGTCATTCCCCTATATTTCAGACCATGTTTACGCTACAGAATATAAAACAAGAACGACTAGATTTGCCTGATAGAAGTATTGAAATGGTAGAAAGTAATATGTCTATTGCTAAATTTGATTTGAGCTTAACTGCCTATGAAGTGGAAGAAGGTCTATTCGTCTCATTTGAATACAACACGGATTTATTTGATAGTAGTACCATTGCACGTATGGCAGGACATTTTGAGAACTGGCTAAATGAAATCACGTATCATCCAGATGAATCATATACAAAGCTGTCAATGTTATCGGATACTGAGCAAAAACAACTCCTAGAAGAATGGAATGATACGGACGTAGTTTATGGGCATGATTGTATGATTCATGAGCTATTTGAGCAGCAAGTTGCACGTACACCTAATGCAGTGGCGGTAGTTTATGAGGGTGGAAAGCTAACGTATCAAGAACTGAATGAAAAATCGAATCAATTGGCACATTTTCTACAAAAACGAGGTATCGGACCTGAATCATTAGTCGGTATATGTATTGAACGTTCTCCTGATATGATTATTGGTCTCTTTGGGATTTTGAAAGCAGGTGGGGCTTATGTCCCACTGGACCCAAGTTATCCCGAAAACCGCCTGAGATACATTTTGGAGAATTCACAAATTCAAGTGCTGTTAACAAAAGAGGCACTACAGGACTGGTTACCTAAAGATATTCAAGCAATTTGTTTAGACCGGGATCAAGTAATGATTTCTAAAGAGAGTAATTTAGCTCCGGTGAGTGGAGTAACAGCAAATAACTTAGCCTATATTATATACACTTCGGGTTCGACGGGAAATCCAAAGGGGGTAATGATTGAACATCATTCTGTTATCAATCGCCTACAGTGGATGCAGAAAAAATACCCATTGTCTGAGGAGGATACAATCCTACAAAAGACACCGTTTTCGTTTGATGTTTCTGTCTGGGAATTATTTTGGTGGTCATTTGTAGGAGCACGTGTTTGTTTACTTCCACCAGGAGGAGAGAAAGATCCTGCGGTGATTGAGGAGTATATTGAACGATATCGTGTGTCCACCATGCACTTTGTTCCGTCGATGTTATCTACTTTCTTAGATTATATGGAACTATATAATTCGAAAAGGGATGTATCGTCTTTAATTCAAGTTTTTACTAGTGGAGAAGCGTTAAACACTGAGCAGGTTCGCCGGTTTAAGGGGATCCTTTACAATGCTCAGCAAACAAAGTTAATTAACTTGTATGGTCCAACTGAAGCAACTGTGGATGTGACTTATTACGATTGTGATTTAGAAAAAGAACCAATGCTTATTCCAATTGGTCGTCCGATTGATAATACAGAGTTGTATGTGTTAGATCAATATCAACAAGTGGTCCCGATTGGTGTGGCAGGGGAACTTTACCTTGGAGGAGTAGGATTAGCACGTGGCTACTTCAATCGACCGGATTTAACTACTGAACGTTTTATTCCGCATCCCTTTAAGGACGGGGAACGATTATATCGAACGGGTGACTTGGTGAGATATATGAATGATCGTAACTTAGAATATATTGGAAGAATAGATAACCAAGTTAAAATTAGAGGATTCCGAATTGAATTGGGAGAAATTGAAGCAGCTTTACATGATCACTCATCTGTAAAAGAGGCAGTCGTGTTGGTGAAGGAAGATCGACCAGGAGATAAGCAGTTAATAGCTTATGTAGTGGGTGAAGGCGATACTGGGGAGTGGCGTGAATATCTCAAGAAGCAACTGCCACATTATATGGTTCCGGCATACTTTTTCAAAATTGAAGGTATGCCACTCACTCCAAATGGTAAGGTGAATCGGAAAGCCTTACTGGAATTAGAAGAACAGTTCATAAGTGAAGATATTACTTCATCACGAACACCAGTGGAGGAGCTTATCGTTTCCGTTTGGAGCCAAGTGTTAGGAATAAAAAATATTAATGTTCAGGATTCCTTTTTTGAAATCGGTGGTCATTCACTACTAGCTACTCAAGTAGTTTCACGTTTACAGGGAATTTTTCAAATCGAATTACCAGTACGTGAACTATTTGAATATACAACGGTGGAGTCACTGGCAAAGCGATTAGATCAGTTACGTAAAGGAGATAAAAAACGAGAGATTCCGCCGCTAATACCAATGAAACGAGGAGAAGCTATCCCACTATCTTATGCCCAACAACGCTTATGGTTCATTGATCAATTTACACCTAATAGTGCCCTTTACAATATGCCAATGGTATGCCGCCTTACAGGGAATTGGCTACTTGAAGCATTGGAAACGGGATGGAATCAACTAATAGAACGTCATGAATCACTGCGGACGGTCTTTCACGAAGTGAACGGTCAACCCGTACAGCAAATTGAACCGTATGCTTTTCAATCAATTCCGAAAACGGATTTAACTATGCTTTCTTCTGAAGATCAAGAAGAAGAAGTTAAACGTTTAATTCAACAAGAAACAGAAGTGCCATTTGATTTAACAGAGGGTCCATTAATCAGGACAAGTATTTTGCGCGTGGGAGAGGAAGAATGGGTACTCCTTTGTACTCTACATCATATCATTTCAGATGGATGGTCAATGGGAATCCTACTTGAAGAATGGATGGCATTTTATGAGAAAGAAACGGATGGAAAGGTAGCGGAACTTGAACCATTACCGGTTCAATATGCCGACTTTGCTCAGTGGCAAAAAGGATGGCTAAAGGAGGAGGTGCTTAATCAACAACTCCAATATTGGAGGGAAGAATTGTCTGGGGAGCTTCCTGTACTCCAACTTCCTATGGATCGCCCGCGTCCCGCAATACAAACTCATCACGGGTCGACATACACTCTGGTTCTGTCAAGCACGCTACATGATAAATTGAATGAACTTAGTCGAAAAGAAGGGGCTACACTCTTCATGACGCTTTTAGCTGCATATCAAAGTTTTCTATCTCGTTATACGGGACAAGAAGATATCCTGGTCGGAAGCCCAATTGCGAATCGGAATTATAGAGAAATTGAAGGACTAATTGGTTTCTTCGTTAACACGCTGGTTTATCGAGCTAATTTGAGTGGTAGACCGACATTTCAAGATGTACTATATCAGGTTCGTCAAAAGGCATTGAAGGCGTATGAATATCAAGATATTCCATTTGAAAAAATTGTAGAAGTTGTGCAACCGGAACGAAGTACAAGTCATTCGCCAATCTTCCAGACTATGTTCATCTTGCAAAATATGAAACAAGAGTTTCCGATGTTATCTAGTAGAAGTATTGAAATGATAGAAAGCCATAGTCCAATTGCAAAGTTTGATTTAAGTGTAATGGCAGCTGAGACGGAAGAGGGATTACTTTTTACTTTTGAGTATAATAAGGATTTATTCAATGCTACTACTATTGAACGGATGGCAGGACACTTTGAGAAATGGCTACATGAAGTTTCTCATCGCCCACAAAATCCGTTGCATGACCTAAGCATGCTATCAGAACCCGAGCGTACTTTGTTATTAGAAACATGGAATGACACTGTAATGGAAATGTCTCATCAGGGTCTTATTTGCGACAGATTTGAGGAGCAAGTAGCAAGGCGTCCGGATGCGATTGCGGTAGTTGATCAAACAAAACAGTGGACTTATGGTGAACTGGATACACAAGCAAATCAGTTGGCAAATGTTTTACGGCGAAAGGGAGTAGCCCCAGAGTCAGTGGTAGGAGTTTATCTTCCGAGGTCAGCTGAGCTAATGGCAAGTTTACTAGGCATTTTAAAAGCTGGTGGAGCTTATGTTGTTTTAGATCCGTTGTATCCAAAATCAAGGTTAGAATACATGATTGAAGATGCAGGAATTCAATTTGTAGTGACGGCGGAAGGACAAGAAGGACATTTCGCACACGTCGAAATGGTGAGGTTAGAAGAACTAACAGTGGAAAGCGTAATCGCACCTACACGTCAAATAAATCCAGAGAACTTAGCCTATATTGTTTATACCTCTGGTTCTACAGGAAAACCGAAGGGTGTCATGGTTGAAAATCGCTCATTAATGAATATGGTTTCTTGGCATCAAGAAGTTTATCATATTTCAGCAGAGGATCGTGCGACTCAGATTGCAGGGGTTGCTTTTGATTCGGCTGTCCAGGAGATTTGGCCGTATCTAACTGCTGGCGCAGCACTCTACTTGTCAACAGAGGAACTGAGAATTAATCCAGAAGCACTAAGGGACTGGCTCATTGATTCACGAATAACAGCTAGTTTTGCACCTACGCCTATTCTGGAAAGACTCTTGAAATTATCTTGGCCAGATAAAACGGATCTTCGTTTTATCATTACTGGTGGGGATCAATTAACGCAGTATCCATCTAGCGATATTCCTTTTGCGGTAATTAATCAGTATGGTCCATCGGAAAATACCGTTGTTACCACAGATTGTTACGTACCTGTAGGGGTGACAACAGGTACGCCATCGATTGGTCGACCGATTGCGAATACAGAAGTTTATGTGTTAGATTCTCATCTTCAGCTAGTACCAATTGGTGTAATTGGAGATCTCTATATTGGAGGGAAGAGTCTTGCACGTGGATATGCTAATCGTCCGGATCTTACAAAGGAAAAATTTATTCCACATCCTTTCAAGTCAGGAGAACGTCTCTATTATACAGGAGACAAAGCAAGTTATCTTTCTGATGGTAATCTCCAGTTCCATGGACGTATAGATGACCAAGTGAAAATTCGTGGTTTCCGGATTGAATTGGGAGAAATAGAAGCTGTTTTGCAGGCGCATTCTTCTGTGAAAGAAGCTGTTGTATTGGCGCGAGAGGATAATCAAGGTGATAAGAGATTAGTAGCTTATGTAGTTGGTGAAGGAAGTGTCCATGAATGGCGAGAACACCTACAAACACATTTACCTAATTACATGGTTCCAACAAACTTTATTGAGATGGAATTTTTACCACTTACACCGAATGGAAAGCTTGATTTGAAGGCATTACCTATACTTAGTGAACAATCCGCTGAAAATACTGTATACCCAAGAACTCCGCTGGAAGAACTTATTGCTTCAGTGTGGAGTCAAGTGCTAGGAATAAGAGACATTGATGTTCAGGATTCTTTCTTTGAGCTCGGTGGTCACTCTCTACTTGCTACACAAGTGGTCTCACGCTTACAGGAAGTCTTTCAAATCAAATTGCCAGTACGTGAACTGTTCGAATATTCAACGGTCGAGGCATTATCGAAACGAATAGATCAGTTACGTAAGGGGAGCGAAAAACGAGAAATTCCACCATTGATGCCGATGGAACGAGGGGGAAATATTCCACTGTCTTATGCCCAACAGCGCTTATGGTTTATTGATCAATTTGCACCTAATAGTGCACTTTATAATATGCCAATGGCATGCCGTCTTACAGGGAATTGGTTACCTGAGGCATTGGAGTTGGGATGGAATCAGTTGATAGAGCGTCATGAATCTTTGCGGACTGTATTTTATGAAGAGGATGGCCATCCTATGCAGCGGATTCAACCGTACGTTTTCCGTCCGCTTCTGCAAATGGACTTAACTAAGCTTTCATTAGAGGAGCGAGAAAGAAAGTTGGAGCAATGGATTCAAACTGAAGTCGAATCTCCATTTGATTTAGAAAAAGGGCCATTGTTCCGTGGGAAACTCATAAGAATTTCAGAAGAAGAATGGGTTCTTCTATGTAATATGCATCATATTATCTCAGATGGATGGTCGATGGAAATCTTGCTTCAAGAATGGATGGCATTTTATGAGAATGCGATTGGTGAAAAACAAGCAGAGCTGGAACCACTACCAGTTCAATATGCCGATTTTGCTCAGTGGCAAAGAGAATGGTTGAAAGATGAAGTACTATATCAACAACTTGCGTATTGGAAGGAAGAATTATCCGGTGAGTTACCAGTCTTAATGTTGCCAATGGATCGTCCGCGTCCGCCAGTGCAAACCCACCATGGATTAACTCATAATGTTTTGTTATCGCGCTCATTACTGGATAAATTAAACGAACTAAGTCGTCAAGAAGGGGCCACACTTTTCATGACCTTATTGGCATCGTATCAAAGTTTCCTTGCTCGTTATACGGGACAAACGGATATTATTGTTGGCAGCCCAATTGCAAATCGAAATTATCGAGAAATTGAAGGGCTGATTGGTTTCTTTGTCAATACATTGGTTTATCGAGCTGATTTAAGTAATGCACCGGCATTTCAAGAGTTGTTGTCTCAAGTGAGGATAAAAGCATTGAAGGCGTATGAGTATCAAGATGTTCCGTTTGAGAAAATTGTAGAGGTTATCCAACCTGAACGAAATACAAGCCATTCTCCGATTTTCCAAACCATGTTTACTTTGCAAAATACGGGACAGAAGCTACCAGAACTACATGGAAGAAATATAGAAGTAATAGAAAGTAATGCTCCTATCGCTAAGTTTGATTTAAGTTTAACTGCTGCAGAAGTGGAAGAGGGTTTATTACTTACTTTTGTTTATAGAACTGATTTATTTGACAGCTTAACTATTGAATCCATGGCTGAACACTTTGGGAACTGGTTGAATGTAATCGTGGAGAATCCTGATAAATCATTAGCTAAGTTGCCTATATTGTCAGGATTACAGCAAAAACAGTTGGAGGAGTGGAATAATGATGCTGTAGCATATCCACAGGAAAGTACGATTCATCAGCTGTTTAAAGAGCAAGTAAATCGTACACCTGATGCGGTAGCAGTGGTAGATGAAAAACAGAAGTTAACGTATCGAGAGCTGAATGAAAAAGCTAATCAATTGACCCACTATCTTCAGCAATGCGGGATTGGGAATGAATCATTGGTTGGACTTTGCTTTGAGCGTTCAGTTGAGATGATTGTTAGTATTATGGGGATTTGGAAGGCTGGAGCAGCCTATGTTCCATTAGACCCATCATATCCAGAAAGTCGTCTACGATATATTTTGGAGGACACTGGAATTCAAGTATTAGTTACGAACGAGTCATTGGAAGACTGGATACCTAAAGAAATCAAGATAGTTTGTCTAGATAGGGATCAAGCAATGATTTCACAAGAAAGCATTCTTTCACCAAAATGTGAAGTAACAGGAGAAAACTTAGCGTATGTTATCTATACTTCAGGATCAACGGGGAATCCAAAGGGTGTCTTGATACAGCATCATTCTGTACTAAACTTGTCGCATGGTTTACAAAAAGAGGTTTTCGAACATGAGATACCATCTAACATGCATGTCGGTTTAAATGCGTCAATTGCCTTTGATGCATCTATCCAGCAATTACAAATGCTGCTTTATGGTTCAAGTTTGTATATTATTCCGAATGAAGTACGAAGTGATCCGGAGCAGTTTGTAGCTTATATTAGGGAGAACAAGTTAGAAATCTTTGATATAACACCTTCATTGCTTCAATTACTTATAGATGCCGGATTGTTAGAAACGTGCGATGGCGTTCATGTTCCAAGTAAGGTACTGGTTGGTGGTGAAGCAATTATTCCGTCATTATGGGAACAGCTAGTAGAGACTGATAAAATACAGTTTTATAATGTATATGGTCCTACAGAATGTACGGTTGATGCAACATGCTATCATATCAAAAAAGATAGTAAGAGAGTAACAATTGGGCGTCCATTGCCTAACGTCCAAACTTATGTATTAGATAGTAATAGGTTGCCAGTTCCAGTTGGTGTGATGGGGGAACTTTATATCGGAGGAGTAGGTCTAGCAAAGGGGTACTTGAATCGTCCAGAGTTAACATCCGAACGATTTATTTCTCATCCATTCAAAGAAGGCGAGAGGTTATATAGAACAGGTGATCTTGTGAGATATCTTCCTGATGGTAATATAGACTACTTAGGAAGAATGGATAATCAAGTGAAGATTAGAGGATTTCGAATCGAACTTGGGGAGATTGAGTCGACTTTACAAGAGCATGACTTGGTAAAAGAGGTAGTTGTAATAGTTAGGGAAAATCAGTC
Source organism: Bacillus sp. PSXD-155 (assembly GCF_049310765.1). Classification (NCBI taxonomy): domain Bacteria; kingdom Bacillati; phylum Bacillota; class Bacilli; order Caryophanales; family Bacillaceae; genus Bacillus; species Bacillus sp. PSXD-155. The sequence goes on from NZ_JBMOWC010000045.1 coordinate 21,826, forward strand.
GGGAGATAAGAGGTTAGTAGCTTATGTAGTGGGCGAAGGTAGTGTAGAAGAATGGCGAGAGTATCTTAAAACAAAACTGCCAATCCATATGATACCTTCCTACTTTGTCGAAATGAAAGAATTACCGCTAACCATAAATGGAAAGGTTGATCGGAAATCGTTACCTATACCAGATTATCAAGGAATACAAGAAGGCTACGCGGCCCCAAGAAATGAACGTGAACATAAGCTTTCTATCATTTGGGAACGTGTGCTAGGTTCAAAACGTATTGGTATTTATGATAACTTTTTTGAAATTGGTGGAGATTCAATTCTTAGCATTCAGATTGTCTCTCGCGCAAAGCAAGCTGGTTTACAGTTGACACCAAAACAACTATTTGAACACCAAACGATTGCTGAGTTAGCGCAAGTAGTCAAAGAAGAACAAGGTGTACAAGCTGAACAAGGAATTATAACTGGAGAGACGATACTTACACCTATTCAGCAAAGGTTTTTTGCACAAAATCATCCTAATCCACATCATTGGAATCAATCCATGTTCTTTAGAACGAAAGAAAAATTGGACATAGGATCACTGGAAAAGGCAGCGCGTAACCTTCTACTTCATCATGATGCCCTGCGTTTAAGATATGAACGTTTACCTAATGGGACTTGGGAACAGTGGAATGAAGGAATTGAAGAACAATTGATGCTGACTGTCATTTCATTAGACGAAGTGCCGGAAGCGGATTGGCATGAAGTTATTCAAAAAGAGATTAATGTTGCACAAGAAAGATTGAATTTACATGATGGTCCTTTAATGAGAATGGTGTATTTTGATGAAGGTGAGGAGACTGGTCGATTATTTTGGACAATTCATCACTTAGCCGTGGATGGTGTTTCTTGGCGAATTTTATTGGAAGATTTGCAAACAGCATATACGCAAGCGGTCCAAGGGCAAAAAATTCAATTACCTATGAAGAGTACATCTTTTAAAGAATGGTCGGAGAAATTACAACATTACGCTCAAACTGGAATATCAAAAGAAGTGCTACATTACTGGGAGCAGCAGGTTGAACAAGACGTAGTTATACTGCCAGTAGATGGTACTATAAGTAATCCAGTAAGCGCAGTAACTGAGGAAATTACTGTGGTGTTAAACGAGAATGAGACCCGTATGTTATTGCAAGAGACTTTAAGCACTCACCGTGTCCAAATCAATGAAGTATTATTAGCAGCATTGGTACAAGCTACAGCAGCATGTACGGGGCAGCCGATATTAAGCGTAGATTTAGAGGGACATGGTCGAGAAGAGATTATTGAAGATGTTGATTTATCGAGAACCGTGGGATGGTTTACAAGTATTTACCCAGTTCATTTAAATATTACTAATGCTAATACGCCAATTGCAGCATTAAAAGCAGTTAAAGAACAAGTTCGCAAAATTCCTAATAAGGGTGTTGATTATGGGGTGTTGCGTTACATGAACACAACAATGTGTGAGCCATTAAGCTCCCAATATACACCGTCTATTAGTTTTAACTATCTTGGACAATTTGACCAAATGTTTTCTAGCGATGCAATGTTTATTCCAGAGAACGAATTTAAGCGTTTAGATCATGCTGCCGGTTCCAAGCGATCGCATGTAATTGATGTAATTGGGGTTGTAACGGATGGAAAACTTCAGTTCACTTGGGTATACAATGTTGGACAATTTGCCAAATCAACGATTCAAAGTATTGCACAGAATATGCTATATCAACTGAGTAGATTGATTCAATCTTCAGATAGAGAATCTGCACTGACCATTTCGGATTTTGCAATGGCTAATCTTAGCCAAGAAGGTTTGACAAATGTACTAAATAAAATGCATCGTGGAAAGAACAATCAGATTACTGATTTATATCCACTATCACCTTTGCAAGAAGGTATGATCTTCCACACATTGCATGATCAAGGGGATGAACATGTTGCACCGTATATAGTGCAATTGAGTTTTATGATTCAAGGGGAAATGGATATTCCTACTTTTGAGCAGGCGTGGAAATCTGTAATTCAGCGGCATGAAATTTTTCGTACAGCATTTGTTTGGGACGAAATTGAAGAGCCTGTACAAGTGGTGTATGAAAATATCCCATTTAAAGTGAACAAAGAAGACTGGAGTACAATGACAAGTGAAGAGATAGAAGAAAAAAGAAAAGTCTTTTTGGAATTAGATCGAAAACAAGCCTTCCAATTTGATAAAGCACCATTGATGCGGGTAACAGTCATTCAAGAAGGTGAGGAAGAATATCGGATTGTTTGGACACATCACCATATTTTACTGGATGGATGGAGTTTACCATTGGTCTTTAATGAATTACTTACAGTCTATCAGAAGAGAATGAATGGAGAAGCTGTAAAGTTACCTAAATCCTCACCATATAAGAAATATATCCAATGGCTCAGAGAACAAGATAAGGAGCAGGCGGAACAATTTTGGAGAGAGAAGCTAAAAGGTTTTACTGCACCAACTTTACTGGGCTTAGAAAGTAAAGAGGAAGAAAAAGGTTACACAGAGAAGGTTACGTATTTATCAGAAGAGCAGACTCAAGAGTTACAAGGATGGGCGAAACGAAATAAACTTACTTTAAGTACAGTAATTCAAGGTGCATGGGCATATCTCATGAGCCGATATAGTGGAGAAAATGACATTGTCTTTGGTGTAACAAGCTCAGGGCGTTCTACGGAGATTATTGGTGTTGAAAACATCGTAGGTCCTTTCATTACAACGTCACCGACGCGAATTCAATTGATTGATGATATAAAAGTAATAGATTGGTTGCAGAAGTTACAAGAGGAAGAGTTAGAAAGAAGACAATATGAGTATGCTTCTTTGACAGAGATTCAGGGGTGGAGTGAGGTTCCTAGAGGTACACCGCTGTTCAATTGTTTATATGTGTTTGAAAATTATCCAGTGAAAGAAGAATCTTCAGAAAATCTGGAAATTGGTGAATTGAAAGGGGAAGAACAAACCCACTACCCATTAGGATTGGCTGTAGTTCCAGGAATCCAGTTATCGTTAAAGTTAATGTATGACCGTAGTAAGTTTAATAGATTAACCATTGAACGAATGCTGGGTCATTTACACAAAGTGTTAATGCAAATGCTCAAAAACATTGATCAAAATCTATCGGAGCTAGTATATATTACGGAGGCTGAACAAAGAAAGCTATTGGAAGAATGGAATAATAATGCTATATCCTATCCACGTGAGAATGTAATTCATCAACTATTCGAAGAGCAAGTAAATCGTACACCTGACGCGGTGGCAGTGGTAGATGAAAAACAGCAACTAACGTATCGAGAGCTGAATGAAAGAGCTAATCAATTAGCCCATCATTTACAGAAATGTGGAATTGGGACAGAGTCATTAGTTGGCCTCTGCTTTGATCGATCAGTTGAGATGATTGTTGGTCTCATGGGAATTTGGAAGGCTGGAGCAGCCTATGTTCCATTGGATCCATCGAATCCAGAAAGCCGCCTGCAATATATTTTACAAGACACGGGAATTAAAGTGTTAGTTACAAATGAGGTATTACTAGGATGGATACCTAAAGACATCAAGACAGTTTGCCTAGATAGGGACCAAGCAATGCTTTCTCAAGAAAGCAAACTTTCACCAATTTGTGAGGTAACAGGGGAAAACTTAGCGTATGTTATCTATACTTCTGGTTCGACAGGGAATCCAAAGGGGGCTTTAGTACAGCACCATTCTGTAATAAACCTATCCTATGGTTTACAAAAAGAAGTTTTCTCACATGACATACCTAGTAATATGCGCGTCGGTTTGAATGCGTCAATTGCCTTTGATGTATCTATTCAGCAATTACAAATGTTGCTTTATGGTTCAAGTTTATATATTATCCCAAGTGAAGTTCGCACTAATCCGGAACAATTTGTGTCCTATATTAGGGAGAATAAATTGGAAATGTTTGATATGACACCTTCATTACTTCAATTACTTATAGATGGAGGATTGCTAGAAATAAGTGCTGATGTTCATGTACCAAGTAAGATATTAGTCGGTGGTGAAGCAATCATGCCGTCATTATGGGAACAGCTAGTAGAGACCGAAAAAATTGATTTTTATAACGTATACGGTCCTACAGAATGTACGGTTGATGCAACGTGTTATCATATCAAAAAAGATAGTAAGAGAGTAACAATTGGACGTCCGTTGCCGAACGTTCAAACTTATGTATTGGATAAAAATTTGTTACCTGTTCCAGTTGGTGTAACAGGTGAGCTATATATTGGGGGTGCAGGTATAGCGAGAGGATACTTGAATCGCCCAGAATTAACAGCAGAGCGATTTATCCGTCATCCATTTAATGAAGAAGAACGTTTATATCGTACGGGAGATTTGGTTCGTTATTTACCTGATGGTAATTTAGATTACTTGAGAAGAATTGATAATCAAGTGAAAATTAGGGGCTTTCGTATTGAACTTGAAGAGATTGAAGCGAGTATAGAGAGGCATCCATTGGTAAAAGAAGCAGTAGTTTTGGTAACAGAGGATAAATTAGGAGAGCAGAGATTGGTTGCTTATGTAGTTGGAGATGGTAGTATGCATGAGTGGCGTGAATATCTCAAGACACAAGTACCAAATTATATGGTTCCCGCTCACTTTATTAAGGTAGACGAGATTCCTCTTACAACAAATGGCAAAGTTGATCGAAAGGCATTGAACAATTTAACTATTCATAGAGAAAATAACTTCTCTACACCAATCATTCCAAGGGATGAAATTGAATATCAGTTGATTGAAATCTGGCAGGATGTGTTACAGATAGAAGATGTCTATGTAAATGATGATTTCTTTAATAGAGGAGGACACTCTCTCCTTGTAATTAAATTAGTTTCAAAAATTAAGGAGAAGTTTGGAAAAGAGATTAAGGTGTCTACATTGATTAAGAATCCAACAGTGGAAGGAATCGCATGCCTTATTCGTGATAAGCATGATATGACGAAATCAGTAGTAGCGCTAGTTCCACTACAAGAATCAGAGAAAAGACCTTTCTTCTGCGTTCATCCGTTTATGGGGAATGTATTCTGTTACATTCAACTAGCAAGATTACTTAAGAACCATTGTTCATTTTATGGTTTACAGAATCCTCTTATAGAAAAGAAAGAAATTGACGAGTTGACCTTGCCGGAAGTAATTCAATTTTACATCGAAGAAATAAAAAGTGTTCAGCCAGAAGGTCCATATCGTCTTGGAGGATGGTCTTTAGGCGGTGCAATTGCTTATAAAGTCGCAACTGTACTAAGGAGTCAAGGTGAGGAAGTTGAGTTGTTGGTACTAATGGATACAAAAGTACCATCAGAGCAGGATTATAAAACAAGAGAAGAAATGCTCTCATATATATATGAACATTTCATTCCTAGAGATTTTACTGAGCAGGAAGAAGGCCTCATCCATAAACAAGATATGCTTGTGGAGCGATTAATTATGGAAGGAGTACTCCCGCCAGATGCAGATCTTATGAATTTAAAGCAAGTTATCAATGCTCATAGGAAATGCCTGAACTTAATGGCAGAGAATGATTTGATACCATACTTTGGAAAAGTTATCTACGTTAGTGCTGAGGAAGGAAAAGAGTTGTTTACAGATTGGGGACCTTTATTAAAAGGAAGAGTAAATATGTATTCTGTTTCTGGATCACATGAAGAGATAGTGGATTCACCTGCAGTTGAAAAAATAGCTATTTATGTACTAAATGAATTTGAAGGAATAAAAGAAACATCCCTTTCATTAACGGAAAAGTAGAGAGCACAAAAGATGTAACGCTTATGAATGAAAAGGGCAGCCCAATAACTGCAAACAAGTGTAGGCAATGATGAATATATCAAGAGCATTATTTTTTAAGGGGATAGTGCAAAAATTACTTGATAGATACATATAAACCTATATGAGTTGCTCAAAGTATGATGTAAATGCTCTGAATTCTTTGTAATAGAAGAGAATACCTTGATGATATAACTGAGGAAAGGTGTATATTTTCATTGATATGTAAATATGCACCTTTCCTATTGTATATGAAAGTTAATAAAGTTAATTTGAATTTCTGTAACGTACATAAATGAAACCATTCTTTAAAAAAGGACGTGATTTATCATACAAATTCACGCTGTGAAAATACCAAAGAATATTGAAAGTCATTTGTTTAAGAAACTTAGTAACTTGGTTTCAAATGGGAAGAAAGAGCGAATGAAGCGATTATTAAATTCATGCGACATTAATAGGACCCTGATAGGGGATTTACTAATCCGATCTCTAATCTGCCAAAAGTATAAAATTAATAATGAAGAAATTAAATTTATATATAATGAGTATGGAAAACCTTTTGTTGAAAACTTTTCTGACTTTCATTTTAATGTGTCTCATTCAGGAGAATGGGTGGTTTGTACTACTGCTAATTTTAATGTGGGTATTGATATAGAAAAAGTTTCAGAAATAGAGGCTTTTAAATTAGCAAAAGAATTTTTTTCAGCGGAAGAATTTTATGATATATCTAATATGAATTCTGATGAACAAATTAATTATTTTTATGATTTATGGACATTAAAAGAAAGCTATATAAAAACGATTGGAAAAGGGCTTTATACCCCATTAAATTCATTCTCTATAAAAAAAGAATCACGAACTTCAATTTCATACAAGCATATACCTAAAAACTTTTACTTTAAACAATATAACATTGATCCAAATTATAAGTTATCTGCTTGTGCAACAAGAGATGAATTTCCGCAAGAGATAATAATTAAAGACATTTATACAATTTGCCAAACTATATACAAATTTGAAAGTAAGGAGAAAATCAATGCAGAAGACTAAACTTTTTTGCTTTCCACATGCTGGGGGATCTGCGTTTAACTACGCAAAATGGAAAAATTACTTTAATCCATATATTGAAGTAGTCCCGATAGAATTAGCTGGCAGAGGATATAGAATTGAAGAAAGCTTGTACCAAGGTATGGAAGAGGCCGTAAATGATGCCTACACTAGTATAGTTAAGCAAATAGATGCTTCGCCGTACATTCTATTCGGGCATAGCATGGGGAGTTTGATTGCCTATGAAGTAGCCAGGAAAATACAGGATTCTAATAACGAATTACCTGAATTTCTTGTTTTGTCCGGTAGAAACCATCCAAATAGTAAAATAAAAAATATCCGATATAATCTTCCTAATGAACAATTTAAAAGAGAAGTTATTGCAATGGGAGGTACACCATCTGGGGTACTTCAATCAGAAGAATTAATGGAGATTTTTCTCCCTATTTTAAGAGCAGATTTTAAGATTGTCGAGACATACATTCATGATAATAATATACAACCATGTGATATTGATTTTCTTATATTTAATGGGAAAAATGATGAATTTACTACATATGATCAAGTAATAAAATGGAAGCAATATACAAGTAAAACGTGTACTTTTCATTCTTTTGAAGGTAGTCATTTCTTTCTAAATGAAAATATTGAAGAAATAGCAAAGAGTATTATAGGAAAGTTAAATTCTAAAAGATTATCAACTAGTTTTTAGAGGTTTTCTTTCATCATCAGACAGTCGTTGGATAACTGGTGAGTTAATTGATGCAATTTGTGGATCTTGCTTATAATGCTAATTGTAAGTATTATGTACTTTAAAACCAAAACTTTCTCAATTTAATGTTGAGAAAGTTTTGGTTTTTATTATTCTAGTAGTAATCACTTTTTAAAGTTATAGAAATTTAAAAATAAAGTATTGTATACATGTAAGTATGATTAAAAATGAAAAGTTGTAAATGCTAAATTTAATTAAATACGCCTTACTCTCTTTAACATTGGCCTGAATGAATAGTTTATAGGAGATTACACTGGCTAAAGATGCGATAATTGTTCCAAGCCCTCCAATATTTACTCCTAGTAATAAAGCTTTCCAATCAGAAGTAAAGTTTGATAGAAGAATTGAAGTAGGAAAATTGCTAATCAATTGACTCAAAAATATGGAACTAAAGAAGACTGAAGTATCTCCTCTTAAATTAGCGCGAGCAAATGTCTCCAGCGCATCCGAATGGGAAATGTTTCCGATAAAAATAAAAAAACCGACAAAGGTTATTAGAAGAAAGTAATCGATCTTAAAAAGTAAGTTTCTATCTAACGTAAATGCAGCTATCAATGTGACTATTAGCGCAATGTAATAATTAATGACACCAAAAATAGATGCAATGATAGTGATAAGTATCAAAATCCAGACGGTAGCTTTTTTTCGATTTTTCACGGTAATTACAGGTAGTTCTATTTTCAAATCTGTTTTTTGAAGTTTTTGAGTAAATATAAATAACAAACTGATTCCAAGTACAGCTAAAAGCAGGATTGAACCTAAAAATGGGATGAGCTTAATTCCATAGTAAGAATATAGATATAAATTTTGTGGGTTTCCCATAGGCATCAAGCTACTGCCGATGTTTGCCGCAATTGTCTGCAGGATGATTGTATCCATCATGTTCATTTTTGTTTTTTTACTAATGACAAGTGTTATTGGTACAAAAGTGAGGAGGGCGACATCATTTGTTACAACCATGGAGCAAATAAAGCATAACAAAATTAGAATAATAGATATTGACCTGCTGTTATTGCATTTATTTAAAATCACAACGGCAAGTTTGTCTAATATCTTTAGCTGTTCAAAGGCCTTAATGGCCACCATTAGATTAAATAAGCTAATTAACACTTCAAAGTTAATATATTCGATCTTTGGTGAATGTATTAAGCAGCTTACAATTGCTAGTATCAGTGAAATGGTAAGTATTAAATCCTTTTTTAAAAATTTGAATTTCATAAGGAGTCTTTTTTTATTTTGAACGAATACTATTTCTTTCACAATACACCACCTGTAATCTATGTTAGTAGAATGAAACGCAAGGGAAATATATATTTAATAATAGATATTCAACAAATCTTCTTATATTGCAATAAAAGTAATAGCTTTTCTTATCAATTGGTTGTTCTAACATTTGAAACTTAAATGGAATAATATTAATAACGTTTTCAAAAAATAATAATATGAGTAGTTTTTTATTTGTGGAGCTGTTAAAAACATATTTTGATTAACTCGATATTGCTAGAAAAGAGAATGTCATAAGGTCCTAAATAAGAGTTTTGTAATGTTTCATCTTTTCAACAAAATCCTTTTTGCGTAGTGACTTTAATGTTGTAAATATGTGCAATATAGACGAATCCCACTAGGGGGATTGATTGAGAAAACAAATGTTTTTTGTATGATACCATAAATAAATTAAATGTTTTATTTTTTTAAATATTCTTACAATAACCTATCGATTCTTGATTTCAAATACTTTATATGAAGTTCTAAAAGAGAAAAAGTATGCATGTTTTTATGAAGAAAATAGAGGCTTGTCAAAGATTAGGTAGAACGGAATCCGCGACGTTTGGATACTGTATAAAATTTACAAAATCTCACTGTTTTTTAGATGAAAAAACTTAAAATATTTTTTGTTTTTATAAAAATCTGTACTTTTTCGTAACATTCTGTACTTTTAATTATAAATTAAAGACAAGGTTCTCTTAGTTGAGGTTTGAAAGCGCTTTATAGTTTTTCCTATGAATTTTTTACCTAGCCTATTTTTGAGATTAGTAGTGAGAAAGGAGATATTTCCATGTTCTTAAGAAAATTAACAAAAAACCAGTTAATCACTATTGATTATTATGATTTAAATGTAAATCACCGGTAAACAAAACAAACATAATGGTACAACAACATGAGTGGATAAGAATATTAGTTTTGCAGAAGGGGATAGAGCATCGTGTGTATAAATGATAAGTTTTTCGAAAATTCAGTTTTATAGTTACATCTTGTGATATTTTTTGCTTAAACAGGCCAATCCTATTAATATAGAAAATTTTTATCCTTGTTGTATTTGAATATGAATGAGGTATTTATGCCAAGGAATATAGGTGATTTTATATAGATTATGATAGATAAATTTTTGGTATGGAGTGATAATATGGAAAGATTTTTTGTAGATTTAGTCGGATCAACGAACGATTTTTTATGGTCTAAATTGTTAATTGTTATGCTTGTTATTTGCGGAATTTATTTTACATTTAAATTGAATTTTGTACAGTTTCGAATGTTAAAAGAGATGGTCCGTGTATTAATGGAGGGAAAAAGTGGTTCTAAAGATCAAATCTCCCCTTTTCAAGCGTTTTGTATTGGTATGGCAGCTCGCGTTGGAACAGGGAATATTACAGGAATTGCGATTGCGATTGCATTAGGTGGTCCTGGAGCTGTATTTTGGATGTGGATTATTTCTATTATTAGCTCGGCCTCCAGTTTTGTCGAAAGCACATTAGCACAGATATATAAAGTAAAAGATAAAACTGGTTTCCGCGGTGGTCCATCCTATTATATGGAAAAAGGGTTGAATAAACGTTGGATGGGAGTATTATTCTCTATTTTAATCACAATTACTTTTGGTCTTGTATTCAATTCAGTACAATCAAATACAGTTACAATTGCTTTTCAAAACTCATTTGGTACAGATCGTCTAACAGTTGGGATAATCATGGCCATTGCTTTCGCTGCGATTATTTTTGGTGGTGTAAAACGTATTGCAAAAATGGCTGAATACAAGGTGGTATTTTTAGCGGTATTATACATTGGAGTTGCATTATTTGTTGTAGTTACCAACATATCAAAAATGCCGGAAGTTCTTTCTCTTATTGTTCAAAACGCATTTGGTTTTAAACAAATAGCAGGCGGTTCAATTGGTGCAGCACTTATGAATGGAGTTAAACGTGGTTTATTTTCAAATGAAGCTGGTATGGGAAGTGCACCAAACGTTGCCGCAACAGCAACAACAAGTCATCCGGTGAAACAAGGACTGATTCAAGCATTTGGTGTATTAACGGATACACTGATCATTTGTACTAGCACTGCCTTTATTATTTTGCTGTCTGATGCATATAAACAACCGGGGTTAAATGGTATTGCACTTACACAAGCAGCATTAAGTGAACACATAGGTCCTTGGGCATCGGGTTGTCTTGCTATCTTTGTTTTTTTATTTGGATTTGGTGCGTTAATTGGCAACTATTATTATGGTGAAACAAATATTCGCTTCTTACATACAAGTAAAGTGTGGTTAATGATATACAGAATAAGTGTGTTGGCTATGATTGTATTTGGTTCTGTTGCAAAGATTCAAATTGTATGGGATTTAGCGGACTTATTTATGGGCTTTATGGTTATTATTAATTTAATTGCTATTACCTTACTTTCAAAAGTAGCATTTGCGGCGTTACAAGATTATATAAACCAGAAAAAAGCTGGTAAAGATCCTATTTTTTATAAAGAAAACATTAAAGGACTTGAAAATATTGAATGTTGGGATAGTTATGAGAAAACTTCAAAAAAGAAAAGTGTGTAATAAGAAGGATATTCAGACTGCAATATGTCTGAATATTTTTCTTGGTTCTAGTGCAAATAGTATTGATTATAGTAAAGAAAAAATCATTCTATATAAAGTTAATAGTACGGGGGAATATGATTAAATGATAAAGGATTCTAGCGTTCAAGTTGAGGGTCAAGAAAAAGTTTGCTTAGATCAATGGGTAGCTCATTATCGAACGTATGCTGCTAAGGGACGAAGCGCCAGTTATATTCCTGCTCTGGGGGAAATAAATGTATCGCAGTTAGGTATTTGTATAGTAAAGCCAGATGGAACAATGATAAAATCAGGAGATTGGGAGATACCTTTCACATTACAAAGTATATCAAAAGTAATCGGTTTTATAGCCGCTTGTTTAAGTCGCGGTATTTCTTATGTATTAGAACGAGTTGACGTAGAGCCAACTGGAGATGCCTTTAATTCAATTATTCGTTTAGAGATACATAAACCAGGAAAACCTTTTAATCCTATGATTAATGCTGGAGCAATTACGATAGCTTCACTTTTGCCAGGGACTTCGGTGCAAGAAAAATTAGAATCTCTATACGTATTAATTGAAAAAATGATAGAGAAGCGTCCCGCTATTAATGAAATAGTATTTCAATCAGAATGGGAAACGGCTCATCGTAATAGAGCATTAGCATACTATTTAAAGGAGAATGGTTTTCTAGAATCAGATGTGGAGGAGACACTAGAGGTTTACCTAAAACAATGTTCGATTGAAATAAATACAGAAGATATTGCCTTAATAGGGCTTATACTAGCACATGATGGATATCATCCTATTCGCAAAGAACAAGTGCTCCCTAAAGAAGTAGCTAGGTTAACAAAAGCTTTAATGCTTACTTGTGGAATGTACAATGCTTCTGGAAAATTTGCTGCTTTCATTGGATTACCAGCTAAGAGTGGGGTATCCGGCGGAATTATGACACTTGTTCCCTCAAAATCTAGGAAGGATTTATCGTTTCAAGATGGATGTGGTATTGGTATTTACGGACCAGCCATTGATGAGTATGGGAATAGTTTACCAGGAATTATGTTGTTAGAACATATTGCAAAAGAATGGGATTTAAGTATATTTTAAAAAGGAGCACAGATATTTTGGTGTTAGAGCGAGTCCAAAAGTGTTCAGACCTTATATTGTGTCTGAACATTTTTGAGTTATAAAGTATCTTTCTAAAGTAGAAGAGTGTAATGAATACTCACAATCTATAATGCTTTCGTTTATAACTTATTTATCAGTTTTTGAAAAAAATAGAGTAAGTATTGTATTAATGCAAATAGGTTTGTATACTGACTGTTAGGCGAAAGTGAGAAGTGATTATTTTGAATCTTAGTAATTTAGTAAAAAAAGACATCTATATTCTCGTTTTAATGATACTTACAGTACCCTTAGTAGGTGAAATAAAGTCATTTCCCTTAAATGAAACATTTAGAATGAGCTTTGGTGCACCAACATTTTTCTTTTTTTTGTTATTGTTTCGACGAGTTCCAGCATTTTTACCGGGTTTTTTAACAGCGATAGTCGTGGTAGTATTTCGTATCTCAATGGATGTCATTATAAAGGAAAATATGGATTGGCTAGCCGCTTTTCATACTCACTATCCTAGTTTTTTCTTTTATTTTACTTATTCGTATCTCTTTCATTTAGCAAAAATCAAACGTTTTTATCATCAACCACTAATGATTGGTTTTATTGGTTGCATGATTGAAATACTGTCAGACTGTGTGGAATTAATGATTCAATATTTCGTATTAAAAACATCGATCACATCCGAGGCAATAAATGAGATCATTGTTATCGCATGTTCCCATAGTTTTATAGTTCTAAGCTTTTTCAATATGATGAAATTGTATGAAGCACAATCAAGGGAGCGACATATAAAGAAACAAAATGAACATATGCTCATGCTCATCTCTAATTTATATGAAGATGCTGTTCATTTAAAAAAAACATTACAAGATGCTGAGAATATAACAAAAAAATCCTATGATTTATATAAAACTTTGGACTCTTTTGAGCATAAACAGATGGATTTTCAGTTTGAGGATTTAAGGCAACAGGCATTACAAATTGCTGGTGAGGTCCATGACGTTAAAAAGGATAACCAACGTATTTTTGCGGGACTTTCAAAATTAATTTCAGATGAAAGTTTTACAGATTATATGTCTGTACATGAACTAGTAAATATCATTATACGGGCAAATACGAAATATGCACAGTTGTTAGAGAAAGATATCCAATTTGTGTATGAAATTGATGGTGTGCATCCTCATTATCATATTTATACAATCTTATCTATTATAAATAATATCGTTACAAACGCTGTAGAAGCTATCCAAGGTATGGGAACCATCACAATTGACATTAATAAAGACCACCATTTTGTTGAATTTCAAATAGGCGATAATGGTCCTGGTATTTCTTCAAAATATAAAGATTCAATTTTTGAGCCTGGGTTTACTTCTAAATATGATGATTTAGGCAATCCATCGACAGGTATCGGATTATCGTATGTTAAAGAAATGGTCGCACAACTTGAAGGTGATGTTACGCTTGAGGACAGAACCGAAGGAAAAGGATCAATTTTTATAATTAAATTAGGGATTGATCATATAATTTCGAAAGGGTGATTCTATGTATTTTTATATAGTAGATGATGAAAAAGCGGTTCGCTCAATGTTGGCTCAAATTATCGAGGATGAAGATCTTGGGGAGGTTATAGGAGAAGCTGAGGATGGTTTATCTTTAGAGCAACAAATGGTAATCCTTAAAAATATAGACATTTTATTTATCGATTTGTTAATGCCGAATCAAGATGGAATAAAAACAATTCGTCAAATAAAGCCTTCGTTTAAAGGGAAAATCATCATGGTCTCTCAAGTAGAATCAAAAGAATTAATTGCTGAAGCTTATTCGCTTGGTGTTGAATACTATATTATTAAGCCAATTAACCGGATTGAAGTATTAACAGTTGTTCGGAAAGTCATTGAACGAATTCGTTTGGAAAAATCAATAAAAAACATTCAAGAATCGCTTAATATGGTACTAAAATTGGATAGTAATTCAAGTGTGCAAGAAAAATACCGTAATGAAAAACATTTAAATACTTTCAATCATTTTCAAAATTCCATTCATTTTCTTTTGTCTGAATTAGGAATAGCCAGTGAAATTGGAAGTAAAGATTTAATGGATATGCTAGATTATTTATATAAATATGAACAAGATAACACGTTGGAACAAGGCTTTCCCTCACTAAAAGAGATTTTTATGAATTTGGCTCAAAAAAAACTTGGGGATTCAGCTGAAGATGCCGAATTAAAAAGGTTCATAGAAGCTTCCAAACAACGGATTCGGAGAGCAATTTATCAATCATTAAACCATTTAGCATCCCTTGGACTTACTGATTTTTTAAACCCGAAGTTCGAAAATTATGCTTCTAGATTTTTTGATTTTACTACCGTAAGGAGAAAGATGACAGAATTGAATAATGAACCAACATTACCTGCTCGTATTGATACGAAAAAATTTATTCAAGTTCTTTATTTTGAAGCAAAACGAATACACCTGGAGTTAAGATGATAAACTCTTGCTAATAATTATTTTCAATTGATAGATTGATAATAATTTTTCTTTTTATTCTCTTTTATTTCATATTAGTTTTAAAATCAGAAAATTCCGTATCGATTCGGTAGAAGTGTATGAACTTAGAACAAACGAATATGTATTTTTTATTTTTTTAAACA
>NZ_JBMOWC010000046.1:0-36000 GCF_049310765.1 Bacillus sp. PSXD-155
AATATTCTAATTTTATGTAGAATAGATACGATGGGAGGGGATGAAATGAATAATGGATTAAAGTTTAAGATTTTTGAATTGCATTGTCTCGTTCAAAAGACTTATTCTGATATTAAAATGGCATGTGATATTGCTATTTATCAAGAAAACACTTCTAAATATTTAATTTCATTAGGATTTTTAAATAAATCATATATGACTTATATAGAAGCAAAAAGATTCTATCGCGAAAATGAAGAGCTTGTAAGTGTAGAATTTGATAATTTCTTTGATATGTATGATAAATTAGAAAACGAATTAAAACAAGTTATTTCAACTGAAGATAAAAATCCTTCATCGCTACATAGCAGACTTGATCAGTTTCAGCAGAAAGTTGAAAATATAAATGACCTAATAAAAGTATTGCAAAATGCTCGTTAATGAATGCTTTTTTCTTTTTGTATAGAAATTATGTATTAAAAACATTTTAGGGATATTACATATTGAAGAGGTGGCTTTTGTAGATTACAAAAGTCATCTTTTTATGTTAGGAATAGATTGTATACATTTTAGCAGTTTCATATAAATAATAGAAATTTATACGAGGTAAATATCATGGGAAATAAAAAAGAAATAGCTATAGTTGCATTAACAACAGGATTCGTTTTAACAAGTGTAACACCATATGGAGTAGGTCATGCAGAGGAACCTGGTCAAATGCAAGTTGAAATTCAAGAGGATTCGTTCCGTACAGGTGATCTTACACAACCATCAAAAAAAACGCCAGAGAATGTAGTGAAGGATGCACTTAAGGAAAATACGGAGCATGCTTTGTCTCCAAAACAAGTTAGTGCAGAAACAGGAGTAGATTACAAGGTTCTTCAAAAACGTGGTTCTTATGATGGAACTACACTGGTGCGCATGCAACAAATATATGAAGGAAAAGAAGTGTATGGCCACCAGTTGACTGCTCACGTAGATAAAAAAGGTATTATTAAAAGCATTTCAGGAGCTAGCGCACAAAATTTAACACAAGAAGATTTAAAGAAACCTATTAATTTATCAAAAGAAGAAGCGAAACAATATATTTATAAAAGGTACGGAAATGACACTAAATTTATTTCTGAACCAGAAGTTAAGACGGTTATTTTTGTTGATGAAAATCATGGGCAGGCTAGCAATGCATATCAAGTTACATTTGCTGCTACAACACCAAATTATGTATCTGGAACTTATTTAGTGAATGCTAGTAATGGTGAAATGTTAAAAGATATGGTACAAGAATCAAGTTTGAAAATAAGTGAAGAGTATGTTCAATCCGTTAAGGAAAATAAAACTAGCAATTTCACATCATTAACTGGAACAGGAAAAGATGATTTAGGCGTAACTCGTACATTTGGTATTTCTAAACAGACCAGTGGGAATTATGCGCTTGCTGATTACACAAGAGGACAAGGAATTGAGACATATGATGTAAAGTATAGAGATATTACAAATGAAGAAAGTTATTATCCTGGTATACTAACAACTAGCGCTTCAACGACATTTAATGATCCAAAGGCGGTAAGCGCTCATTTCTTAGCAACAAAGGTATATGATTTTTATAAAGAAAAATATAAACGTAATAGTTTTGATAATAAAGGGAAAAAAGTAGTTTCAGTGGTACATGCATGGGATTCCGGAGGAACAAATGATCCTGAAAATTGGGAGAATGCATTTAGTACTAATATTAATAACATTAGTATGCTTTTATATGGAGATCCAATGGTAAAAGCGTTCGACATAGCGGGTCATGAATTTACACATGCGGTTACATCTAGCGAATCTAACCTTGAATTTTCAGGAGAATCTGGGGCGATTAACGAGGCATTATCTGATATTATGGGAACGGCTATAGAGAAATACATAAATAATGGAGAATTTAACTGGACAATAGGAGAACAAACGGGATCGATTTTTCGTAATATGAAAAATCCAACTGCAATTAATTTTTCAGAAGGACTACCGTATCCTGATGATTATAGTAAATATAATGATTTAAATGGAGAGGATTATGGAGGCGTTCATTTTAACTCAAGTATTATTAATAAAGTTGCGTATTTAATTGCACAAGGTGGTACTCATAACGGCGTAAATGTAAATGGTATTGGTGAAGATAAAATGTTTGATATTTTCTATTATGCAAATACTGATGAATTAAACATGACTTCTGATTTCTCTGAATTGAGATTGGCATGCCTTACAGTTGCAACTAATAAATATGGAACGAACTCAATTGAAGTTCAAGCAATCCAAAATGCTTTTGATGCGGCAAAAATTACAGGAACAGTGAAAGAAAACGAAAAAACAGTAGAAAACCAAGCTCCAGAGTTAACTGTACCGATTACCATTACACTACGTGTAGGTGATACGTTTGATCCAATGAGAAATGTAAAAGCTGTTGATAAAGAAGATGGTGATTTAACAAATAAAGTAAAGCATAAAGGCGATGTAGATACTTCAAAACCAGGTACATACATTGTGGAATACTTGGTCGTTGATTCCCAAGGGAGAAATACAACGGCTAGACAGACTGTAATTGTAGAGAAAAATGGAGAAACATCAGATTTAGAACCTAAATTAACAGTGCCTGTTGGAGCGACAATTCATGTAGGAGATTCATTTGTTCCAATGGCAGAAGTATTAGCTATCGATAAAGAAGACGGTGATCTCACTTCTAAAATCAAAGTTGATGGTGAAGTAGATACATCTAAAGCCGGTACTTACATATTAACGTACACGGTTACAGATTCTAAAGGTCATGAAGTAACGGCGAAGCAAACTGTAACGGTCAAAGTTAGAGAAGAAGTTAAAAATGATAAACCAATACTAAAAATACCTGCTACAACTTCAATTACTGAGGGTGATCAATTTGATCCGTTGGTAGGAGTATCAGCTACTGACAAAGAAGACGGTGACCTTACTTCTAAAGTAGCGTATGAAGGAACTATAGATACAACTAAAGCTGGTACTTATGAAATAATATATAGTGTAAGAGATTCCGTGGGTAATGAGGTAAATACAATACAAAAAGTATTAGTGAAAGATAAAGAAACTAGCAAACCTAATGGTCTTGCTAATAAGACAAATAACAATAATATCTCAAATAACAGTAATACCGATAAAAAAGAATATACATATAAGGAGCTGCCAAAGACGGGTGTAAGTACAACTAACAGTGCAGCAATCGGCATATTGATGATTATTGCAGGTACAGTACTCACTTTGATTCGCAAATTTAGAAAGATACAAAAATAATAGTAGGGATTATTCGTTTGAAGAAAAGAGTTGAGTATTCAAAAGAAATAAAGTAGAAAGTAAATAAAACGAAATATGGATTTTTTACTTATTAAGATTTTAATAGTTAAGCGGTACATTTGGCTTTTATAAAAATTTGCAGTTGGATACTATTCTGTCTACAGAACTATATTACATATAAAACACGTTACTATTCTTTTATTTTAATGAGAATAGTAACGTGTTTTTTGATTTGAAAATAGCATAAATCCTATAGCTCATGAATATAGGAGTACTTCTAATTTGCCATTGATAAGTTACTGAAAACACTTTGTTTTAATGGAAGTGTCACTCTAAATGACAACATGAGATTTTCGGTATTTACCAGGTGTTTCATGGGTGAATTTTTTAAAAATTTTAGTGAAATAACTTTGATCGCTAAAATTAAGCGAAGCGCATATGTCTGATAAGGGATAGGTGGTGAAAGTTAATAATTTCTTTGCTTCTTCGATTCGTTCACGTTGAATGTACTCAATTAATGAAATACCGACTTCTTTTTTAAATAATATAGATAAATAATCTGAATTCACATTTGCAAATTTAGCAAGTTGTTTAACAGATATTGGATTGTAAATGTTTTTAAAAATGTAGTTTTTGCAAATAGCGATAGTCTGTGAATGTTGCTGTGTTTTTTGTGCCTTTACACGGTCTGCAAAGATACAAAAAGCATTTTTTAATAAATCCCAAACAGATTCTTTGTCTTTTAAATCTTCTGTTCTTTGAATATGTAAATCATAAATTTTGTAAGCAATCCCAGATGGAAGTCCCCCTTTTATCGCATATCTAGTAGCGAGCGTGATGGATGAAATACAAATGTTTTTATGACGTCTTAATTGATGGAATGAAGATAAAGATGAAAGAGTCTCTTGTTGGAATTCGTAATAATATTTGAGCACGGTTTCTTTATCCCCGTTTTCTATAGAACCAAGTAGTTGCTGCTCTATATATAAATTATGATAAATGGATTCGTCTTTTTGCATTGAAATATATACATCTTCGTTTAAGATTCTGCTATGACTTATATGAAGTGAGTCACTGTTATTTGAAAATGTGCTTACATCTGAATTTTTTTTATAGAGAATGTTATAGAACAATATTGCTATATTTACAAAGAAATTTTGATCTTTGACTGACAATGAAAAATAATGGTCTCTTGTTCTTTTATAATTTGGAATAAAATTAAGTTTACTATCCGCTTTACTTGTAGAAAAATTTACATGTGCCAAGGGCCCAATAATAACAGTACCGTTCACCATATAATCGCTCTTTATGTGAATTAAAATAAAGTGCCCTAGATGTTCGTGAGTTCTGAAGATGGGGGAATTATATGTATCATTTCTCTGAAAAAGCACATGTAACTGTTCTATTTTTGATGTATACAACGAGTGTGAATCATTTTTTGATGTGAATTCTAAAAGAATATTTTTGTTACAATCTAAAAAACAAACTGGAATTTCAAAAGATTGGAAAAACATATTGCAAATGTACTCTATCTCAACTAGACTGAGCTTTTTAGTCATATTCTTCCTCCTTACAGTTATGCGTAATAGTTAAATAAACATATATTCCTTTTTTCATAAGTAGAAACGGAAAACCTTTATTAATAAAAAATATAAATAAAAGTTATAAACTTCTAAGAATAATACCATAATTTAACATGAATAGCACATATTATTCGAATATACAGGTAATAGTTTTGGACAGTAGCGTAAAATATGAATCGTCACACTTATTTGTTGGTTATTACTTATATGTATTAAAAATGATTAAGATTGGATTTTAAATAGGGATAGGAAGTGAGAAATTAATAGATTGACAGTAAGTGACTAGTCGAAATTAGTAGTGAAAGCTATTATGTAACAAATGTAATGATTCTTGAAATAGGGATATAAGTGTAATTTAGGGGAGAAAATTACATATATCATGTGGAGAGACAACGTAATAATAGAAGATAAGAAAAGTGAATAAGTGATTGTAAACAATGGATTGTTGGACGACTATGTTTTATGTTATTCGTTTAAATCTGATACTTGGCACACTATTGCTTTTAAGAAGGTAATAGTAATAAAGAGATTTTTAAAATGATAGAAGTAGTAAAGGGGATAAGAGAAATGAAAAAAATATTTAGTGTGCTTTTAGTGTTTTTCTTAACATTTTCTACATGGTCTAGTGTATTAGTAAAGGCGGATTCACCATCTAAAGGTACTTTAACGATTCATAAGTATGAACAAGAAAAAGATGGAGCGCAGGGACTAGAAGGTGACGGTTCTGCAAATCAAGAGGTGCCAAAAGATGCGAAACCATTAAAAGGTGTAACGTTTGAAGTAAAAAGGGTTGCTTCTTTTGAAAAAATTTCAAACGATGGGAAAATCGTAAAAGAAGACGTGAAACCTGTAATGGGAGCCACTCCAAATCAAGTAGTAACAGATGATAACGGACAAGCTGTATTAAAAGATCTTCCGCTAGGACGTTATGAGGTGAAAGAAGTGGCAGGACCTCCACATGTTAATCTAAATCCCAATACGTATACAGTGGATATCCCATTAACGAATAAAGAGGGTAAGGTGCTAAACTATGATGTTCACATGTATCCTAAAAATGAGGTTAAACGTGGTGCAGTTGATTTAATAAAAACTGGTGTAAATGAAAAAGCATTAGCAGGTGCAGTATTCTCTTTATTTAAAAAAGACGGTACAGAAGTGAAAAAAGAGTTAGTAACAGATGCTAATGGTCATATTCACGTGCAAGGATTGGTGTATGGAGAATACTATTTCCAAGAAACAAAAGCTCCGAAAGGCTATGTAATAGATCCAACTAAACGTGAGTTTTTTGTTAAGAACGCCGGAACAATTAATGAAGATGGAACTATTACTTCTGGTACAGTAGTTAAATTAGAAGTGAAAAACTATGAAGAACCAACAATTGATAAAAAGATTAACGGAAAATTGGAAGCGTTACCAATCAATCCGTTAACTAATTATAATTATGATATTAAAACATTAATTCCAGAAGACATTAAGGAATACAAAAAATATGTGGTAACAGATACTTTGGATAATCGTTTAGTGATTCAAGGAAAGCCAATCGTGAAAATTGATGGAGCAGAAGTAAATGCAAGCATTGTAGAGGTAGCTATAGAAGGTCAAAAGGTAACAGCTACAGTAAAAGATTTCACAAAATTAGATGGTAAAAAAGAATTTCATTTGCAAATTAAATCTCAAGTAAAAGAAGGAGTACCATCTGGTTCGGAAATTTTAAATACAGCAAAAATTGATTTTACAAATAAAAATGATGTAATTGGAGAAAAGGAATCTAAACCTGTAGTTGTTGTTCCAACAACTGGAATAATTGAGTTAACAAAAATTGATGGTGCTAATAAGAATAAATTAAAAGGTGCAGAGTTTGTACTTAAAGATAAAAATGGAAAAATAGTTGTTGTAGCAGGAAAAGAAGTAACAGGTGTATCAGATGAAAATGGTGTTATTAAATGGTCTAACATTCCATATGGAGACTATCAAATTTTCGAAACGAAAGCTCCAACATATACAAAAGAAGATGGTACAAAAGCTTCTTATCAATTATTAAAAGATCCCATTGATGTAAAGATTAGCGAAAATAATCAAACGGTTAAATTAACGATTGAAAATAATAAAAGTGGATGGGTTCTTCCGGTAACGGGTGGCATAGGAACGACTCTTTTTACTGTAATAGGTCTTACGTTAATGGTTACAGCGGCATTTGTTTTCTTTAGAAAAAAGTCTGCTAATAATTAAGATTTTAGGAACATGTAACTATGGGAAAAGGGGAGAAGCAAAATGCTTCCCTCTTTTCGATATTTAAGCATATACAGAGGTGGAAATATGAAACGAAATCTTGTTTTGGGAGGTATTTTTTTATTTGGATTAGGTGTTTTTTTATATCCTACTATTAGTAATTGGTTGGCGACTCGTGCACATTATTCTGAGATTAGCTCTTACGATAAGAATATCAAAGCATTACAAAAGAAAGAAGTCGAACGTAGGGAAAAAGAAGCAGCCGAATATAATAAACAAGTTCACACTTCCATGAAAACATTTACTGATCCATTTTCTGAAAAAAAAAGTAATCATCGAGCATATGCTGATGCGTTAAATTTAGGAGATGTAATGGGGTATATTGAAATATCGAAAATCAATATAAAACTGCCAATCTATCAAGGGACATCTGAGGAAGTATTGAGCCGCGGGATAGGTCATTTAGATTTTTCTTCGCTCCCGATAGGTGGAGAAAATACGCACACTATTTTAACAGGGCATCGTGGTTTACCATCAGCAAAATTATTTACAGATTTAGATAAGTTGAGTGAAGGAGATCTTTTTTATATTCATTCTTTAGACAAAGTTCTTGCTTATAAAGTAGATCAAATTAAAGTAGTGTTACCACACGAAACGGACGATCTACAAATTGTAGAAAATAAAGACTATACAACTTTAATTACGTGTACGCCTTATGGAGTAAACACCAATAGGTTGCTAGTTCGAGGTGTGCGTGTGGAGTTAAACGAGAAAGAAAAACAAAAAGTGAGTACAGAGATATTTATATTTAATAAGTGGACTGTAATAGTTCCAATCCTATTGTTATGTGTGTTTCTAGTCGTAATTTATAAGAAAAGGTTAACTCGATAGAATATATTTATTTATCCTGCATTAATGGGAAGTGGGACCGGAAATTCAGAGATAAGTAAAGAAAGTATAGAAAGTATAGAAAGTATAGAAAGTATAGAAAGTATAGAAAGGATGAAGTAAATCCTCATTGGTGAATATGTCATTTTATGCGACTATAGGAAAAATACGGTAAAGGTGGGAACAAAGGAATTGAGGCTACGATTAAAGCTGGTAAGTATTCATTTTATTGTTTTGTTAATGTTAAGTGTAAGTTTTGTCATATATGTACCAAAAGAAGTATATGGATCCACGACAAACTTAGAAGGTCTAGGTGATATATCGCGCTATAATGCTGTTGTCTTTGGTAACCATAAAGCAATAGGTGGCGACATTGAAGGAGCAATTGCAGTTCAAGGTGATATGGATGCATCGGGGTATACAATTGTAGGTGCTGCAGCGGGAACATCTAATATAGTAGGTGAAAAATGGGTTGATGAGGGATATCCGTCCTTGTTATTGTCTGGAAAATTTAAGAAATCAAGAGAAGAATCTTTTATCATTCAAAACGGAATAGTAGTAATGACAAAAGAGAGTGATCCAGATCGCATCATACAATCCTCTTATGATCGTATCGTTTATAAAGAAAAACTAGAAATTGACGCGAAATTTAATGAATTTCGCAATATAGTGAACCAAGTCAGTAAAAATGCAGGTCAATATAAAACAAATACCCCAATTCCAAATATGAGTCATGGAATCGGAAAAGATATAAACAATCCTAATATTTATGTTTCATCAGAATTGACAGGGGAAATTAATTTAGATATAAGAGATGTATTTTTACCAAATGCTAAGGACAAAGATTTTATTGTTATGTATTCGGATGTAACAGAGGTTACATTTAAAAATGGGTCTATTCTATATGACACGAACAATATTGGAAGGGCTACAGATATAGTTCCTACATCACAACCATATTCTCCTAATTCCCCGTTTACTGAGCTATACGGGAAAGTGATTTGGGTTTTTCCAAATGCGAAAAAAATTACAACAGAGGGATATGGTGTCGTTGGGAGTGTGTTTGCCCCAAATGCTGTATTAGAAACAAAAGGCGGCTCGATTAATGGACAAGCATTTGTCGGCGCGGTACAACAAACTGGTGGATTTGAATTTCACAATTTTAAATTTAACTGGCAACATTGGAACAAGCCTAGTACTGGAAAAGTAAAAATAAAAAAAGTTGATAGTAATAATGATAATAAAAAATTGGTGGGAGCAAAGTTTCATATAGAAGATTCAAAAGGAAAAGTAGTTGGAGAGTTAATAACAGATGAAAAAGGAGAAATGATATCAAAGGACTTACCAATAGGAAACTATACCTTAGTGGAAGTAGAAGCACCTAAAGGTTACGAATTATTAAAAGAAAAAATAACTGTAAAAATAGAAAAAGATGCAGTAGTAGAAATTAAAATAGGAAATAAGAAATTGCCAGATCCAATGGGAAAAATGAAGTTAGTGAAAGTAGACATAAGTGATAAAAATAAAAAGCTAGCAGGGGCAAAGTTTCATATAGAAGATCCAAAAGGAAAAATAGTTGGAGAACTAGTAACAAATGAAGAAGGAGAAGTAATATCAAAAGACTTACCAATAGGAAACTATATCGTAGTGGAAATAGAAGCGCCTAAAGGTTATGAATTATTAAAAGATAAAATAGCTGTAAAAATAGAAAAAGATACAGTAGTAGAAATTAAAATAGGAAATAAGAAATTGCCAGATCCGACTGGGCAATTTGAAATTGAAAAAGTTGATGATAAGGATAGTGAATTAAAGCTAAAAGGCGCTGTATTTCAAGTGTTAGATAAAGAAGGGAAAGAAGTTAGTAGATTAATAACGGATGAAAAAGGAAAGGTAATTTCCAACCAATTAGCAATTGGAAAGTATACGATTAAAGAAATGAAAGCACCGAACGGATACACGTTACTTAGAGATCCAATAGAAATAGAAATTACAGAAGCAGTAAAGACACAAAAAATAACAGTGAAAAATACGAAGAATAATTGGGTAATTCCTAATACTGGTGGGAGCGGAACAACAATTTTTTACGTAATTGGTATTATGCTAATGTTTGCTGTGCTATATTTCTGTAAGAAAAATCGTATATTATGAACTAATTTTATAGAGTTAGACAGATCGTTGCGTTAGAGAGTTTTTAGGACATGAGTTCGGTATTGTACTGGACTCATGTTACTAAATTTGTTGAAGGAGGAAGGATAATAGTAAACATAGAATATATTAATGAATTAAAATATTTAAGAGGTGAACATGGTGGCGATAAAACAAGACGAAATTAAAGTAGTTGTCGGAGCTGGAGTGTTTAATAATAATCCAGGTTGGATTCAAACGCAAGAAGATGAACTTAACTTACTAGATAAAGCTACGTGGGAAAAAAGATTTGAATACAACTCTATTTCAGCTATTTTAGCTGAGCATGTATGGGAACACCTTACTTTTGAAGAAGGTGTAAGAGCAGCTGAAATTTGTTATGAATTTTTAAAACCATCTGGTCATATTCGGTGCGGAGTCCCTGATGCATTCTTTCAGGATGAGGCATATCAAAATATAGTTCAAATAGGGGGCCCCGGTCCGAAAGATCATCCAGCAGCAAGTCATAAAATCGTTCATAATTATACAACATTAACGAAAATGTTTGAAACTGCTGGATTCGAGGTAGTTTTACTTGAATATTGTGATGAAAATGGTCGGTTTTATTACAACGAATGGGATGCAAACGACGGTGTTATTTTCCGTTCGAAAAGGTATGATTCTAGAAATAAAGGCGATAAACTTGGTTTTCCATCGCTAATTGTCGATGCGATTAAGCGCTAATCATTCAACAAAAAAAGGAGTTAATCCTATGATTTCATAAGTCGCAAATGCGGCTTTTTTATTTGTACGTAAATCTATATTTAATTTTCAATATTATATAACTCGATTTAGAAAATATTTAAGTTTTTCTCAGCACCATTCACTTTAAATTAACACTTCGTTGACATAAATATTTATTTTATATTTATATTCGTGTAAAATGGAATGAGAACATATATTCTATATAAGGAGGCAATCAAAATGATAGCTGAAATTAGGAAACTAACTGATGGATATATTGTAAAATTTGAACGCCAATTTCCATATACGGCAGAAGAAGTTTGGTCTGTATTAACAGAAAACAGTAAGCTGAAAAAATGGATGTCCAATTTACAGATTGAGAGCCTTAATACGGGTGGAATAATAAAGTTCGACATGATGGACGGTTCATTCATAAACATTGATATTTTAGAGTGTCAATTAAACTCAGTACTTGAATTTACTTGGGATAAAGACCGTGTCCGATTTGAAATACATAAAGAGGAAAATGGTACTCTTTTATTCCTAAAAGAGTACATTCATGAATTAACAGATCATACACCGAGAGATATAGCTGGTTGGCATATTTGTTTAAATCTTTTTTCTTACGTTTTAGAAGGAGAAGAGAAAGAATTTTCTAAAGATGAATGGCAACAGTGGTTTGAAATATACAAGGATAAGATTCATGAAGTGAGAGGATAATTGCATAATAGGTAATATTCATTATGTAATTATTATATTGTAAAAATGCTTTTGTGAATAAATAAGAATAGAGGTTAATATGAAAGTAAATCAATTAATTGCTAATAACATAAATAAATTAGATGCAACTATACCGTTTAATAAATCGTTTGGAATTGCTGGGTTATCTGGATCGGGTAAAACAACTTTTTGCCAAACAATTGGTGAAGAGTCAAAAAAACGATTAGTTTCTTTATTACCAAAGGCTGAATATCAATATTTATTTCCTAACATTATGGAAACAAATTTTAGTGCCATTAAGATGGAAGAAATGCCTTTAGTACTTTTTCTAGGAAAATCATCGATTTCGTCTAATCCGCGTTCAACGATTGGTACTCATACTGGTGTTTTTACAGAGATTCGGGAAAAACTTGCTGAAGTTTTTAATCTTTCTCCAGAGGTCTTTTCATTTAATAATCAATTAGGCTGGTGTACTGGTTGTAAAGGCCGTGGTACTACAAAAAATGTTGAGTGTAAAAAATGTAAGGGAAAACGTTATAGTGAAGAAATTGAACAATATGAAATTGATTTGTTGGACAAGCCACATTCAATCTCAAATATTAATGATTTAAGTATTGAATCTATTCTTTCACTAGCAAAAGAATTAAATATTAGTGAAGAAAAACAGCATATACTGCAAAATATTATTAATATGAACATTGGTTATTTAACATTAAATCGAATTATGGGTACGTTGTCAGGTGGAGAGTTAACACGACTTTATTTGGCTGAATTCATGGCAGTAAGTGAAAATGCTGTAATTATTATTGATGAGATTTCAGTTGGACTTGATCATGAAACTTTATTACAAATTTTAGAAGAAATTAAACGACTAGGGCGTAAAAATCAAATTTGGCTTATTGATCATTCAGATACAGTACTAGATACAACTGATGAGCAATTGTTCTTTGGACCTGGTAGCGGAAAATATGGTGGCAAAATTGTGGAAGAATCACCAAGACCAAAGTCAATACTGTGGGATCGAAATAAAGAAATGCCAACAGAATATTATACATTCTATGATTTATATTGCCGTAATATCCAAATGGCTGAGTTTCAAATTCCTAAAAACAGGCTTGTAACAGTTACAGGAGAATCGGGATGTGGGAAATCTACACTTGTCAATGAATGCCTAGCTACAGATTTTTTGAAACGATATCCAAAAGATAAATTAGTTATGGTAGGACAAGACCGAAATCAATCGATTACAAGTCGATCAACTGTAGCAACTTTCCTAGATATTAAAAAGAAACTGACAAAGTATAGTGAAGACATTGATGATATTTTTGAGCGCTCGATTGAGGATATTATTGATGAACTTCCAAATGAAGATATCGCTTATAAACGTTTGAGCCTACTAATTAAATTAGGGCTTGGCTATTTAACATTAGAGAGAAAAACACAAACATTATCGACAGGTGAATTTCAATGTGTTCATTTAGTTTCAGAATTATTTGCAAACACTAGAAATCCACATACATTATTCATTTTTGATGAGCCTTCAAAAGGTTTATCACAAAATATTTTAAATCAATTTATCGATAGTATTAGAGGTATTCTGCAAGATGAATCAGTTTCAATCATTATGATTGAGCATAATCGTTACATGTTAGAAAGCTCTGATTATATAGTTGATTTTGGAAAAAGGCAGAATGAATCTGTAGAGCATTTGGATGTTGTTAATCATGAGGATTACTATCGTCAAAAAAGTAATGTGAATAGCACAGAGAAAATAAACATCTCTTCAATGCTTAAGCAGAAAAAAGGAGTTCACTATTTAGAAGGGAATCATATTAACTATTTTAAAAATGCCGAAAACGTTTATAAGGGCGGTATTTTAAAAAGTTTATCATCAATGGCTAGGTTAATTTATGGTGAATATGAATCTGATACAATCGCACCTGTTATTGCTATTGATCTTGAAAGACATTTATATAGTCAATTTAGCTTCTTATATGAGATTGGTGGATTAATTAATCATATTGTAGCTGCTCATCCAATTAATAAAGATACGAGAAGTTTTGATTTCTATTCACAGGACAATCATTGTCCATCTTGTTCTGGACGTCTTCAAATTGAAGTTTTTGATAAAGATATTGCCATTCAAGATAAAAGTGTTCCATTTTGGGATGGGCTATTCGATCCAGAAATCATGAAGGTATTAAAATTTTATCAGCATGAAAAAATAGAATTTCTATTCGACGAAATAAAAAATGAGCTTGGTCACGATTTGTCAAAGAGCTATAATGATATGTCAGAAGAAGAAAAGCATACGTTTTGGTACGGGTATTTTGAAAAATCATTTTATGATAAAAAAGGAAAGACACGCAGAACATGGGTAGGGTTTAATACAATTATTGGTGGATATATTGTTATTTCAAAAGCACCTATTAAAGAAGAAATTAAGAGTTCAAAAAAAATGATGAAATGTCCAATTTGTGAGGGGACGGTTTTAAATCATCATAAACCACTTAAATTTGGTAACGTAGATATTCGTGAAATAATCAATCAGCCTATTAATGAAGTATTGAAAACAGTTGGTGATTTACCGGCACTTGTTAAATTGAAGTCTATTGTTGGTGGCGATATGGTATTGACAGAAGATGTTTCTTTATTGCCAAGAAAAGCACAAGTTGCATTGAAAATGTTTGAATTAGAACAAGCAAGCTTTTCAAACTATGAAATGGTGTTACAAAATGTTTTACCATTCTGGGGTGAAATAAAAGGAAATATCGAATCCATTAGTGTTAATAATCAAGTAACTGTTTGTGATTTCCCTAATGTTTATGAAACGAGAGAAAACATTATAAATAAATATTTCACAAATGGTAAATATAAAAAACTTACGTATGTATACGAAGCGTTTGGATACAAAAAATTAGTTACCCAAATTAATAAAATTAAAAAGAGTAATCCATGTCCATTTTGTAAAGGTAAGAAAGTGATAACCGAAGATAATCTACATGATGGTGTCTTTAAACTAACAATTCCATGTGTAACTTGTAATGCAAGTGGTATTAATGACGAAGGGTTAAAAGAAGTTGTTGAGGGCGTGGATGTACAAACGTGGTTAACTGGAAAAGTAAGTGATGTTGTGAATGAAAGCTTATTAACAGAAGCTGTTGGACAAATACCAATTTTTAATCGCATACGTGAGTTGGATAAACGAGATATGATGGCGGTTTATGAATGTCTTGAGAAAAATAACTAGTGATGATTGTCAATTGCAGTAGTCATAAAAACAGGAATATAGGTTTTTAATTATATAAATATAACATGTTAAATTGTTATTTAAATCGTTAAAAATAGTTGACCCTCACACAATGTCATTGTTTAAGATAAAGTTGAGCTTCAAAGTAGATGTAACTTATAGGAGGAAATCATGTTTAAAATAGGGGATTTTTCAAAACTCTCTTCCATTAGTATACGAATGTTGAGACACTACGATAAAGTGGAATTACTACAACCAGTAAAAGTCGATGAGCAGAGTGGATATCGATTTTATTCAGCAGACCAATTAAAAAAAGTAAATCAAATTCAAACGTTAAAAGCTATGGGGTTTAATATTGCTACCATCAAAGAAATAATAGAATGCGATAATATAGATACCATAAAAGAGCAATTTTTAAATCGTAGTGCTCAAATTAAAGAAGACATGAATAACCTCCAAAAACAATTACGTCTCCTCGAAGACTCAATGAAAACGATGAGAGAGGATGTTGTTGAGATGAATTATCATGTTTCAATAAAAGAAATTCCAGAAAGAACTGTAGCTAGTGTTAGAAAGATTATTCCATCGTATAATTGCGAAGGTGATTTATGGAGTGTATTAATGCAAGAAATTCAAATGAAAAATATTAGTATTGCCCAACCGAGTTATAGTATTGCGGTTTTCCATGATCGTGAATACAAAGAAAATGATGTAGATATAGAAATACAGCTAAGTATTCTAGGTAAGCACGAAAATACAAAAGACGTTACATTTAAAAATATGGAATCGACTAATGTAGCTTCTATAACAGTTAATGGAAGTTATGAACAGATGACAGCTGTAAATGAGGCTGCGGCAAAATGGATTGAGACAGAGGGTTATAAATTAGCAGGCCCGATGTTTAATATTTATCATGTGAGCCCAGCGATGGAAGCGGATCCTAATAAGTGGGTTACAGAAGTTTGTTATCCAATAAACAAATAAGTAATAAAAAAAGGCATGTTTTATGCCTTTTTTTATTTTATTAATATCTCAAAATATATAATTTTTCCTCTTTACAGTTTTCGTATCGGACTACATAAGGCAATAAAGACTTCAATTATTTTAGTAAAAGCAGCTAAAGCAAATATAAATACAGGATTGTAGGCTGAAATAATTCCACCTACTAATGCCCCCAATGGCATAGATAATCGTGTAAGTACACGAGAAAAACCTAAAACACGTCCTTGCAAATTGGATGGAACAGTTTCCTGCCGAATTGATGTAACAATCGTATTCCATGTGATATTACATGTCATCGCGATACCGAAAGCAATTCCGGGAGCAAGCCAATATGTACTCCATAAAGCAAATGTTAATCCAAGCGCTCCAAAAAATAGGAGTAAAGGAATAAGTATACCACGTCGAAATTTCTTTTCTAAAGGAACGGCAATTAAGCTTCCTAAAAGCCCACCTATTCCTATTAAAGTATAATTATAACCACTTTGTGCGGAGGTAAGATTTAATGTCGATAATAAATAATACATAAGTACACCTAAAACAGCACTTGCTCCAAAGTTACCTACCATAGCTTGAAGTGACAAAGCTATATTTAACCGATCATTTTTGAGCCATTTAAATCCATCAAACAAATCATTTAGTACATTTTGCAATGTTTTTTTATCAGTATTCTTTTTATTTAAGTTTTTCATAGAAGGTAATATAATCACAGCAATTAATGTAGCAATAAATGAAAGAACATTAATCCAAAGTACTTGAAAGCCGCCAATAAAAGATATGAAAAGCCCAGCTATGATTGGACCAAACAAACTAGCCAATTGATTAACCATTTGATATAAAGAATTAGCCTTCGTTAATGATGCACCTGCGATGTGTGGAATGACTGTAACTGTTGTTACATCAAAAAGCATGGACATAACTGCTAAGATAAAAGTAATTACGTATAAATGCCAGACTTCTAATAGATGTAATGCATGTAGAATTGGTACGAGACTTACTAAAATAATATTGATAATATCCGCCATCCAAAGTAACTTTTTTCGATCATATCGATCAACTAGTACACCAACTAAAGGGCCAAATAAAACGATTGGCAATACGTTAACAGCAAATAAAGAACTCATAATTACAGCTGAACCAGTTAATTGATAGGCAATCCAAGGCATTGCAAAAGTATATAGTGAATCCCCGATTCGTGAAATGAGTAAACCAAAAATAAAAATCTTGTATTCTTTTGAAAAAGTTGTCTTGACAGTTAATCTTCGTTCTTGTACAAATTTCACAATTGTATGACCTCCCTTTTTTATAGAGGAATTTGAAAATAATCCGTCCAATATGTATTAAATATAGAATTCTGTAAGAAGTTGTTGAATCCTACTTTATAATATTGATTTTATATAAAATTGTAGGGAATAGAAATTAGGGCGGTTTTTATGCGAGGAGGCGGAATGATTCGAGAACAAAAGGGGTTGCTGGATAAAGAGTTAATCTTATGACCTTTTCCGCAATTATTGTGGTTAGCAGAACTTTTGAAAGAAGATCCTACATTAATATATCCCTTTTTTAGTTAATAATAGCCTCCTTAATACTAGTTAATACAAGGAGGCATTAAATTTTTAATAATTAATGATATGTGTACCCTCCATCAGGAAATAATACATTACCCGTAGTAAAACTATTTTGCATTAAATATAGAACAGTATGTGCAATTTCATTATTATGGCCAGGCCTTTTTACAAGAGAAAGAGATTTATAAGATTCATAAGCAGCTAGTCTATTTTCATTTTGTTCATTTTCTTTTTGTATTGTTCCAGGAGAAACCACATTAACTCTAATAGGAGCTAATTCCACAGCTAAAGCCTTCCCTAAACTTTCAATAGCACCATTGCAAGCTCCATAAGCAGGTGCGCCTTTAAGTGGTCTTTGACTAAATGCACCAGACATTAACACAATCGATCCAGAGTTTGAAAGAAAAGGAATTGCATATTTTACGGCATAATATTGAGGCCAAAACTTTCCGATGAAGCTACTTTCAGCAATTTCCTCTGTAGAGGTAATTGGTCCAAGTGTATAAGAGGCTCCCGGTGTGAATAAATGATCAAAGTTCCCAACTGTCTTGAAAAAATTTTGTAATTGCTCTTTATTTTGATTATCCAATATATAAGTTTGAAGATGATTGTTATTTATTACTTCTCGAGCAACTTTTAATTTTTCTTCCGAGCGTCCGGCAATAATAACATGTGCACCTTGTTTAATTGCTTGTGTTGCTGTTGCTAATCCAATACCAGAACTCCCGCCAATGATAACAATACGGCTATTTTTTAATGTAGTAATAGACATATTTTAGCCACTCCTTTAATAAAAAATTTAGAATATAACTAACTGTGCTATGCTTTTATTATTCGCTAAAAGGGAGCAAGTGAAAAGTACGCACTTTATATGTACATAGTCGCAAATTTCGTACTAATCGCTATACATGCGGATAAGTAATAGGAAAAATTTCTAAATATGGTTTATCCCGCATTAACGGGCAGTAAAACTCTCACCTCAAAGTTAGGAAAATGCAAGGAAGTTAGGTAAGAGATCAATTGCCCGTAAAAGCTCGATTGGTTCAACTAATAATCAGTGTGGGATGAACAAAACCCCCACTGATTAAAGTTTCCCTTTATGATATCTGAGGAGAGGTGAGAAAAATGGATTTACAAGAACCGAAGTTAAAAGGGGTAATAGCAACATTACAAATAATCGGTGGGAAATGGAAGTCACTCATTTTGTTTATTTTGCTAACAGATGGAATGAAACGTTTTGGTGAATTAAAGCGATTGATACCAGATATATCTCAAGGGACGTTAGCGAAGCAATTACGTGAATTAGAGCAAGATCAACTAATAAAACGCGAAATTTATCAAGAAATACCACCTAAAGTAGAATATAGCTTAACTGAACATGGAAAAACAGTCAGTACTGTTTTGGATAGTATGTGTAGTTGGGGAAGAGGGCATTTAGAATATATAGATAAAGATAAACCATAAAAATGTTATGTAAACTTATTGTGGTGTGAAGGGAAATATTGTTTTAATAATTTGTATTTTATAATATATAATTAAGGAGTGTCGTAGGTTATTATACATATTTAATTTATTTTTACAAAGGGGAAGTAATAAGATGAACGAATTAGAGTATAAAAGCTTCTATGATAAAGTAGGAAGATTAAATGGATGGGATTTTAGCAAAATAAAATGTGAAACTGTAGGAGATACATGGGACTTTTATAGTGAGGTAAAAGAAAGGTGTAAACCATCACATATTTTACTTGATGTTGGTACAGGCGGAGGAGAAAATGTACTTAACATAGCATCATCAGCTAAATTGTTGATTGGAATTGATAATTCTAACGGCATGATTGCAACGGCACATTCTAACTTGAAAAAATCAGGTGTACAAAATGTTGAGTTTCTTCAAATGGGTTCTGAAGCTTTAACATTTCCACATGCACATTTTGATATTGCTTCAAGTTGTCATGCCCCGTTTCTGGCATCTGAGTTAGCGAAAGTAATGAAAAAGGGTGCCTTTTTCTTAACACAACAAGTAAGTGAGAATGATAAATTAAACCTGAAAGAAGCATTTGGTAGAGGACAATGCTTAGGTGAACGGGATGGTACTTTAAAAGAAAAGTATATGAATGAACTTATTAGTGCAGGATTTGATCTCGTGCAAGTACGTGAATATGATGTTACCGATTATTACAGTAGGTCTGAAGATCTCATTTTCTTATTAAAACATACCCCTATTATTCCTAGATTCGGAGAACAGGAAGAGGATTTTACTATTTTACAAAAGTTCATTGATACGTATAGTTCTGAAAAAGGGATTCGTACTAATTCAAAAAGATTTATGATTATTGCTGTTAAATTATAATGTATTTTAGTGTAAAAGCTGCTTTTCATTTAAAGAAAAGCAGCTTTTTGTGTGGAAAAGAATACAGGAAATACTTGAAAATAATAGAAATAAATAAAGTTTAAATTAAAAAATCAAAATATGGAGGATAAATGTTTTGAAACGTTACTATATTAGCAATGAAAAAATAAATGTACATATTACTGAATGGGGGAATAATGAGAAGCCCGTTATCTTTTGTTTACATGGATTAGGTAGTACGAGTTTAAGTTTTATAGAAATTGCTGAGGAATTAAAAGAAGAGTATAGATTTATCTCCGTTGATGCACCTGGACATGGTAAAACACCCCCATTTGAAAGAACAGAAGATTATGAGATGCACAATTTAGCAAATTGGTTAAATGAAATAATAAATGAATTGAGAATCGAATACTTCTATTTTCTATCACATTCATGGGGAAGTTTTGTAGCGTTATTTTATTTGTTAAATCATCCAGAAAAAGTACAAGGAAGTATTCTTATTGATGGTGGATATCAAACAAAAAGGCTTAAAGAAGAAACGTTGGAAGAAGAAATTGCTTATTATGAAAAGGACTTTGATGAATACGTTTTTAATAATTGGGACGAATTTTTCAAAAGTGAAAAAGCAGCTTATACTAGGTGGTCTTCATTGTTAGAAGTTGCTGTAAAGGATCTAGGGATCGAAATGGATAATAAAGTATGGTGGCATGCCAGGGGAAATACAGCTAGTAATATAATAAGAGGTATGCATAAAGATGAAACAATAGATATATATGAGAAGCTACCGGCTAATATTGTATTACTTCGAGCTACAGTCCCACAAGTTTGGGCGGA
The DNA here is from genome assembly GCF_049310765.1 of Bacillus sp. PSXD-155. Lineage (NCBI taxonomy): Bacteria > Bacillati > Bacillota > Bacilli > Caryophanales > Bacillaceae > Bacillus > Bacillus sp. PSXD-155. Next base: position 20,566 of record NZ_JBMOWC010000046.1, read on the forward strand.
TTATAGAGATAAGACAGCAAATGTTTTTAAAGAGAAAACGGACAGTATAGTAAAAGTAATTCCTGATACTACACACATGTTGCACTGGGATAAACCAGAAATTGTTATAGCGGAAATAAAAAATAATTGGAGCTAACATATTCATACTAAAGTTGTAGTTTCTATATGAAAAATCCATCCTTCCGTTTGATTTTATCTATTTATAAGTGTAATACAATACGAATAGATAATAAGAAATGAGGGGGAATGTAAAGTGATTACACATATATCAGATATAAAACTACAAACGGTTTCCATAGAAGGGGTAAAACAAGTTTATAAGGACATATTATCTTTTCCAATAAAAAAAGAAACAGCATCCTTCATTCAATTTGAAGTAACACCTTATACAACAATTAGTTTTCAAGAAGTGTATGAACCAATCGCACCTGCACATTTTGCTTTTGAAATCCCATATTCAAAATTCCATGAAACAGCAAAATGGTTAAAGGACTCTGGATTACTCATTGTAAAATGGCAAAATGGAAATGTAATTGGTGAAGAGAATGGTCTATTCAATTTATACTTTAAAGACGGAGATGGAAATCTACTCGAAATTATCGCACATAGTTATGTTAAAGAGAATGTATTAGTACCACACTCACCTTTAAACATTTTATACGTAAGGGAAATTGGTCTTCCTGTTAAAAGTGTACCTGTTTTTACGGAATGGTTAAAATCAAATCTAAATATGAAAACGATGGAAGATGGGGATATTTTTAACTTTGTTATAGGTGGCACTGCATATATCGTCGCGACTTGGTGGCAGCGACCTTGGATTCCAATCGCGATGAAAGCTCTATCACCGAAAGTATACGTTTCTTTCGGAACACCAGACGTCGCATTTTTACAGCGAATCCAAAATAATTTTAAGAAAAATAGTGTATCATTTGAATGTAAACGTAATGAAGTATCATTTATTGAGCAAGGATATACATTTTCAATTGTGCATACATCAGAGTTTCATTCGGATATTCCTAAACAATTAAACTTACCGCTTTCTATTTAAGGATGGAAAGCGGTAAGTTTTTTGTATATTCGTGAAGAAGGTTTTAGCTAGGATTATAGTGAATTTAAAGAGAAGTATAAGGAGTTATTCTAATTTATGTTAAGGGGGGAAATAAAGTGGTTTTAGGTAATCCAATTGCAAAAGGGAATACAGCAGAAATTTATTTAACTGATGATAAGGTTGTAAAATTATTTAAAGATTACCTCCCAGATACAGAGTCTATGAATGAAGCAAAAAAACAAAAATATGCGTATTCATGCGGGTTGCCAGTTCCAAACGTATTTGAAGTGAAAAAGATACAAAATAGACAGGCAATTATTATGGAACATGTAAAAGGGGACAACATTGGTGATCTTCTGCTTAATAATTTAAATGAGGCAGAGCGTTATATCAGCCTTTGTGTTAATGAGCAAAAAAAGATCCATGCTATACATGTGAATACAGATGAAATGGAGTTAATGAGGGAGAGGTTAGAGCGTCAAATTAAATCTGTGCATAAATTGGATGAACGCAAAAAGAAGGATATATTACAAAAATTAGATTTTATTACATTTGATTTTAGGCTATGTCATGGAGATTTTCATCCATTTAATTTGATTTTGAATAAGGAAGAGAAAGTGAAAGTTATAGATTGGGTAGATGCTAGTTCAGGTGATATTCGCGCAGATGTATTTCGAACATACTTGTTGTACTCACAATCTTCGGTAGAATTAGCTGAGATGTATTTACATATATATTGCAGTCGTACCGGCATATCAAGAGATGAAGTTTTTCAATGGGCCCTATTATTATTGCAGCTAGATTTTCTGAAAAAGTATCACCGCAAAATGAAGTGTATTTGAGAAGATTATTGAATCAGTATTTATAAGTCATAAAAAAGGTTGTCAGCTAATTAATAAATGCTGTTGTTTAACCAAAGTTTCCTTGCAGTTAAACAACAGCATTCTTAAATATTGATATAGGTATTATTATTTTCGATCTTCATCCTATAAAGGTTCATAATCCGTACTTGTTCCTCCGTTAATTCTTCTTTATCCCAATACATATGCATTAAGCTATATTCAAAAATCTCCTTTAATTTAATAAATAACGGAAACTTGTCTTTCATCTCTTTTGGTAGCTCATTTTCCTCTTGGTAGCCTTCAAATAGTGCTTTTGTAATAGAATACTCATAGTCAACGATATTCCCATTTCCAGCAAATGAATATTCTATCGCACTATAAATAGGAACGGCTAAATCGAATATGTAAAAATGTTTTTCGCAGTCTTGAAAATCTATCATTGTTAAGTTTGAATTATTTTCGACTAAAATGTTTTCTAACCATAAATCTCCGTGTATTAAGCCGTAATTTGAAGGGGATTTTGGTAGCTCTTTTATGGAAGTTAAAACGTCAGATGCAATTTCTCTTATTGTATTTTCTTCTTTAGGGATATATTTAAGGAAATTATATTCTTCATTTTCATACCAATCGTTTATATGTTTTACTGGTTTAATCTTTTCAAAGCTTTTAGATATACGATGTGATTTTCCAATTTGTTTACCAAGTTTTTTAAATATATTAGAATTCCATTCAGACCTTGGTAAATGTATACCAGGAGCAGCTTTATATAATACAGCAAAAATCTCCTTGTCTAATGTGAATTTTTCTACAAAATTCCCTTGTAATGAAGGGATTATTGGTGGAACACCTAAACCATTTTGATATAAAAAATTCGTATATATAACTTCTTCTATCTGTTCTTCATATGTTTTGTAGTTTGTAATTCTACTGAAGTATGTACCTTGTTCTGTAAGACATTCATACATCTCATTTGTTATTGGCTTAATGTTAATAAAATTCAACGGATACTGTTCATTTATGAATTGAAGTATTTCTTTTTCTAGCTTGTTCATTGAAACGTCCTTTCCAAACCTTAATTTTTTAATTTTTGAAATCCTTTAAAATGAAATATGATGTAAATTGACCTTTAATAATTAGTAAGGTGTTGCCAACATACTCATTAACGCTAAATTGAAAAATGAATAGAAGGTATGACAAAATAAGATAGATGAAAAAATATAAAATTAATACTTATATATAGATTATAAAGACTTTAGAGAAAGGCTCATGTTATAAAACACAAGAAATATCAAAAGAAAGAAACGCACTTCTCCTATACTTTTAAATAAGGAGTGAAGGAAATGAATGAACATATACAGCAGATGATTAATTGGATTGAGAGCAATTTAAAAAAGAGATTTTCATTAGATGAATTATCTCGTTACATGGGGTATTCTCCTTATTATTGCTCTTTTAAATTTCATCAAGTAACGGGTTTCAGTATTAGACGTTATATTCTTCTTAGAAGGTTGTATTTATCTACGGAAGATTTAAAGAATGGTAGGAAGATAATTGAGGTCGCATTGGATTACGATTACTCTTCCCAAGAGGCTTATAGTAGAAGTTTTAAAAATGTTTTTGGAATGAATCCAAGAGAATACCAACTTAACAAAATGCCTATTCAATCATTTGTTAAACTAAATTTAAATAAAGAAGGGGCGTTTAAAATGAATATTTCTAGAAAAATAGAGGTTGAACAGTTACGAGATAGGAAGAGTGAGCTATTTGATAAAGAGGTACTTAACATATTAAATGGTCAAGTTATGTATGAAGAATTTAAAAACGAAAAGCTAATGGGTGATTCTGATTATGCCCCATTTAATGAGGCAATGTGTGTGAACTCGGCTACTACTCAAGTTTTTAATGAAGAGTTTATTAAAACAAGAGCGAAAGGACATAACAGTTCAGTAGAAAGTTATATAAAAAAGGTTATAGATCCGTTAGAAAACCTTTTTACGAAAAAGTATAAATGTATTGTTCTATGGTTTGGTGAAGATATGTTTTGCCAAATGAACCTACTTACCATACTTTCTCATCTTGAACAGTCTGCTTATGAAGGGAAGGTATACTTAAATAGCTTTAGAGAGGATGAATTTAAAGTAAATCAAATTGAACTTGAATTGGGGAATTATTCTTCTATATACAATGAAGTATTAGTAAACCATAAAAAGACCTCTCATAAGGTACCACCTGTAATGTATCAGGCTATAGACTTATTTTTAGAAATGTTAACAGAAGATAATGCAGTAATGAAATTCATCTCTAAAAATAAAGATTTATCAACTCGTGAATTATTAATAAAGTTGTTTTATCTTTTTCCAACAATCGGATATGGAGATACTCAGTACATAGAGCTGATTAATAAAATAAAGAAGAAAGCTACACCAAAAATATAGGTGCAGCGTTCTTCTTATAATTGCTCAAGTAATTCTAATTCTTTTTCTACAAATAGCATTAGTTCTTTAATTGTTTCACCAGAAAAATCAAAACGAATACCGGCTGCATCATACACTTCTTTTATAGATTGCGAGCTTCCTAGTGATAATGCCTTTTTATAATTTTCTAGCGCTTGCTTAGGATCCTCTTTATATTGTTTATACATTTGTAATGCACCAAGTTGGGCAATCGCATATTCAATATAATAAAATGGTACTTCAAAAATATGGAGTACAGGTAGCCAACTCGTTGCTATCCAGTTTTCGTAGCCATCAATATGTATGACGCTAGACTGATAATGTTTTTGAAGTTGTAAGTATTTTTCATTTCTTTCTTCAGAAGTATGACTTGGATTTTCATACAGCCAGTGTTGAAATTGATCGACAATAAGCATAATAGGTAAATATGAAATAACATCTTTAAAGAAGTTAATTTTTGCTTGTTTTAAATCTTTTTTGTCTGTATAGAAGGTATCCCAATAATTAAGCGAGAATAACTCCATTGTCATACTGGCTAGCTCAGCTGTTTCAGCTGGAATTTCTATATACTGTCGTAATTTTAATGGTTTTATGAGTTCGTTATGAATACTATGACCCATTTCATGTATAAAAGTGACAATATCATCTTGTGTATAATTTAAGTTCATAAAAATATAAGATAATTGTGAAGCTGGTAAGTACTCACAAAAGCCACCAGCTGCTTTTCCTTTGCGGCTTGTTAAATCAAGACAATTGTGTTTATACATTCGGTTTAAAAGTGCTGAAAATTCAACATCTAGTTTATTAAAGATATGAGTGCTCTTTTCAATTAAATCATTTTCATTTGCAATAGGTTTAAGTACTTTTTGATCTGGAGTTACAGCTGATACATCCCACGGGCGAAGCGTATCAATTTGCAGTTTATCTTTTTTCTCTAGCAATATTTTATCTTTAAGAGGCACAACATACTTACGTATGGATTCAGCTAGTTCATAGCAATCTTTCGCTGAATAATCAAAACGCTCGTATTTTTTGAACATATAATCGCGATAATTCTCTAGTTGAATATTTTTTGCTTTTTGATGGCGAATTTCAATTAATTGATTTAATATGTTTTGGAGTTCTTTTTCAACAGATAAAAATTGTTCAGAAATAATGGTTTTTGCCTTTTTACGGGTGTCACGATTCGAATCTTGTAAATAGGATTGTAATTCTGTTATCGTTTTTTCTTCTCCGTCCCAAATTCCACTTAATCCTCCAGTGATTTCAAAGTACTCTGTGATTAATTTGTCTTCCTTTATTTCTAATTCGATATTTTCCTCACAAAATAACTTTTGAGCATTTTTTATTTTTGTATCTAATAAACCATATACGTTAGAATCTAATTCCATTCGAAAAGGTGACTCTAAATATTTATTATCCAATAAATTTTGGTACCGCTTTAAAAGTGGCTTTACAAATTGTTGATCATGTTCAAAAGTATCCTTTATTTCTTCATCATCCGTATTACATTGAAAGGCGATGTAATGTGATCTTAATTGTTCTTCGATGTCCCAAATTACTTTTGACTGCTCTTTTAACCAATTTTCAAGGTCTAGTTTTGAAGAAATCATTTTATTTAATAAAGTCGAAAGAGTTTTTTCCAATTGTAGTACATTACTAATATCAATCGTATTTACACGTTGCATTATATATCCCTCACTTTTTATTTATTCATAGAGATATTCTATTTATTAATTGTAATTCCCTTGTTAAGTGGGGTAAATGTGAAATAATGTTAAATTTAATAATTAAAGAAGGTATTTATATGTCAAAGTAAAAAGTTTATCGTAAATGAAAATATATGGAGGGGTGCTGCATGAGAAAGGGAAAGAAGTTACTTGTATTTTTATTTCCACTTGCTTTATTATGTGCCTGTGAGAATGACATTGAAGATGCTAAAAGTGAAGAGTCTATAGTGATGGATATTGCTACAGCCGCGGTAAAGGAGGAATCTTTTTTTATTGCTGCTATAAGAGATGAAAAAGAAAGAATATTAGATTTAGAGATTGCTGATAGCGAAAATGCTAACGAAATAAAAAAAGAAATTAATAAAAGATTGCAAATTCAAGGCGTTATGTCCTATAAAGTAAATGTATCTCAAAGAAACAAGGAGATTGTAAATGCAGAACATAGATGGGAGTTAGTTTTTGGACAGATATTTGATGGCGTATTCAGAAAAAATGGATATGAAGGGTTTGGTATTCAGCAAATAAATTATAAAAAGAATCAACCTGTTACCATTGATATAAAAACTAAGATTAGCGATGATGAAGTAGGGGCGAGAGAACTTGGACAGAAAATAGAAAAAGAAGTTGAAGGGGTACTTAAAACAGAAGCAGTAAAGAAATGGATTGAAAATGATTCATATGCTATTGGGATTTACGATATAGATGATCGGAAAATTAACTAATTGAGGAATGAATGCTATATGAGTGAAAAATCGATATAATTAAATGTAGAATTACTGAAGGAGGTGTAAGATGTATAAGTATTTAAATATTTTAAACGACATAGAAAATATGATTCAAAATGAAGAAATAAGAGAAGGAAAGAAATTACCGTCTATACGGTCACTCGTTACGCAATATGAATGTAATAAGGCAACAGTTATACGTGCTCTTCATGAATTAGAAAAGCGTCACATTATATATTCTGTCCCTCAAAGTGGATACTACGTTGTTAAAAAATCAGAGAATACTATAGAAAATAATGAGATAATTGATTTTGCTTCCTCAGCACCAGATCCAGATGTTTTTCCATATTTAGATTTTCAACATTGTATTAATAAGGCTATTGATACGTATAAAAATGATTTATTTGTATATGGAACGCCGAAAGGGTTACCATCTTTAATACCAGTTATTCAAAAACAACTAGCAAATTATCAAGTCTTTACAAAAGAAGAAAATATTTTTATAACATCAGGTGTTCAGCAGGCGCTTGCTATATTAACTTCTATACCATTTCCGAATGGAAATGAAACTGTATTAATTGAACAGCCAACATATCATCTATATATTGATTATCTAGAAATAAATAAAGTTCCTGTAATCGGTATTAAACGTACGAATGAAGGTATCGATTTGAATGAATTGGAGCAAATATTTCAAAATGGAAAAATAAAATTCTTTTATACGATACCGAGATATCATCATCCGCTTGGAACTTCTTATTCTAAAGATGAGAAAGAAAAAATCGCACTATTGGCTAAGAAATACAATGTATTTATAGTGGAAGATGATTATTTAGCAGATTTAGAAACTGATTCAAAAGCAGATCCGTTATATAGCTTGGATAATTGTAGTCATGTCATATATTTGAAAAGTTATTCGAAGATTATTTTTCCTGGTTTACGGGTTGGAGTTGCGGTCATCCCACCATCCATTGCAAATGCGTTCTATACATACAAAAAGATACTAGATATTGATAGTCCGATGATTTCTCAAGCGGCTTTAGAAATTTATATAAAGAGCGGTATGTTTGAACGTCATAAAAGTAAAATTAATTCTTCCTACTACAATAGATCAATAAAACTAGCAAAAACATTAGAAAAAGTGCAAAATGAAAATCCATCATTATTTACATATAATAGACAAAACACATTTGGAATACACACTTGTTTAGAAATGCAGAAAAACACAGTTACAGACACACTTATACAAAAATTAGGTGACATGCAAATAAGTGTCGATACTATTGATAAGAATTATATGAGGAATTTTCCTAAAGAAAAACTGTTAAAGTTAAATGTTTCGAATGTAAAAGAAGATAAGATTGAAGAAGGTATTCGTAAAGTAATTGAGGAAATCAAGCAAGTAAGACAGTTTAATTTTCAGTTTAGAAAAGAATAATTTGAATTAGGAGGTTCGTTGTGAGGCGCAAAATCATTCTCTTGTTTGTATGTAGCGCTATAGTGGCAGGTGCAATTGTTGTGATTACATATTATAAAAAAGAGGATCAATGCATAGCAGTTGCTAAGTATTCAAGAGGTATTATCGTAGATCCAAATAACGAACCTATATTTAATGTGAAAATATATGAAGATTCAATTGAAAGTAAGGAACACAGTATTTCAAATGCACAAGGTGAATTTGAAATACTAGATGGGGTTTGTGGTGAGATTGTTTTACAATTAGTTACTCCTGATGGAGAAATCTATACGAGAAAATATGATAGGAAGTATATACCAGAAGTAATAAAGCTGAATTATAAAAATAAAAGTGAATAAGATGAAACCATTACGGAGAAAAATAGCAGTTGTGGCCGGAGCAATTATATATGTAATTGGATAATTATATATTTTTTAAGAGCACTCTTAGCAAAGAGTGCTCTTTTTCATCAATGTAAATATTTACTTATCATCTTTTTAAAGTGATTTTTATCATAATTTACATATTGCATAGCTGTATTTCGTATTGGATCTCCAGCATAAAATCTTTCATACAATTCGTGTCTAGATCCTAAGGGGCTTCCGATGATATCCCAGGCTAACTTAAATAATTTTGTGCGTTGTTCGGCATCTATATTAGTTCCTTTAAAGTACTTTTTCAATAAATCAGCTATAGGACTCTGGAAGTCATTTGAGCTCGAAGGAAGTTGAATGAACCCACCTGCTCCAATTAATTGTAAAATTTCTATTGCACGGGGATAATATTTGGAACCAAGATTCCTTGCAGTTTCGATATATTTAAAATTCGGCAAATAAGTTTTCGTTTCATTTGTAGTACCTTCAACTTCAGCAGCAATTAAAAGTGCGCGAATTGTTTCGATTTGCATAATTAATTCCCCAAGCTTCTCTTGAACATGCAAATAAGTAGTAGCACCGATCGCTTCAGCAATTTCACAAGCAATTGCAGTTATAAATTCTAGTTTTACTACTAATCGTACAATTGCTTGATGATAAGCTAAACTACTAGAAGCTATATCTGACTTTAATTTCCATAATGCTTCAGGGTTGTTATACAGTAAGACACGTTCCCATGGTACAAATACATTATCAAAGATTAATAGTGCATCCATTTCATCGTACTGTGAGCTAAGAGGGGAATTAACTGTACTTGAGTTTGCATTCGCAAATGGTTCTCTACAAACCATATGTAATCCAGGGGAATTGGCTGCCACAATGAGAAAGTGAGCTAAATCTTTTTGAGTATCAGTCAGTTTTGCTAATGGATAGATTAATAAATCATTTGAATAAGGAGAAGCAGTACCTACCATTTTTGCACCATTTAAATAAATTCCATCAGAAGTTTCCTTCGTAACTCTTAGTAACCCTAAATTTTTTGCATTCAATATTGATTCTGTAGAACGATTTATTTGTGGGTCACGTTGAACTACACTTAAGAACAAGTGATTATCTCTCGCTTTTTCATAATAAGATGTAATTTTATCTGGAAACTGTGCATCGAATTTTTTATAAAAATATCTTGATACGTACCAGCCAGTAAGTCTCGATCTTGCATAATCAGATAATCTACTCATTACACCGTCTGTAGCATAACTCCACGTTTCAAATGCAGTTCTTCTCATTAATAATTCATTATAGGAATTCGGAACTAAAAATGCAGTATGAACAAATTCTTTCGTTTTTGGGCTCACATATCCAATAGAATCTCTTCGTATGGGGTCATCAAACAATGTAAATAAATTAGAAATGGTACTTAATGTACCTGCAAAATGTTTGTCTGTAGTTACATCTACTTTTTGTCCATAGAGCCAAACGTTACGACCATCTTGTAAGCTCTTTATATAGTAATCCTTCAAATTTTGCATATTTCCTCCTTTTAAAGGCTACTCATATATTTGTACATCTTTTAATGGTGGGGAATATACGTGAAATGTTATTGCTGTTGAATCTGTAGCGTTATACATTTTATGCACAGTATCTTTTTTTACTGTGAAAATATTTCCCTCTGTAAACTCTTCAATCCGCTCGCTATTATTTTCGTACGTTATATTTTGTAGCGTACCATTGACTATTAGTATACATCCTACAGATATTCCGTGATCGTGCACAAAAGTCTTTGCTTTGCTGGGGAATTTTAATACTAAAATCTCTACAAATTCAGACTGATAGATAACGTTCCTTCCGTATTCAAGATTAACTGGTGAAGTAATAAAAGGAGATATTTTATGAAGTGAAATATTTAATGATTGAATAGCGTGTATTAAATTGAACGTATCGTAGTTACATAGGTTATTAAACGTTTTTTGTATGTTATGAATCAATTGCATGTAAAACTTCCTCCTAAGCATGTACAGTAAAAGAAAACCTAATCTAATATTATATAGTGAGTATTGAATTACATAATATTGTATTGAAACATTTCCAAAAAGTTACTTCTTTTACTTAGGAAGTTTATTCAATTTGAAAATTGTGGTAATTCGTTCCGTTAAAATGATATGCTTGAACTATATATTTTTTATCCCGTTAAATCCCGACTGGTGAGGGCTGATAATCAGTGAAGGATGAACAAAACCCCCACTGATTAAAGTTTCACTTTATTGGAAAGGTGATGAAATAAATGGCAGTTCTTTTAGTGGAAAATCTATATCAAATGTCTATTGTTTTACTGATTTTATGTTCATTTTGTTTTTATAGATATTTAAAGAAAATAAAAAGGGAAAGAAAGCTTACAGGTTTTGAAATTACGATGTATATCGTGACACAACTTGCGTATTTCATTTGGGCGGCAACAACTTTTCTTAAAATGTTATCAGAATAGTAATTTTAAAGTATTAGACGCTGAACAGAAATGTACAGGAGCATTAAAGGTATAAACTTGGGCAAGGGTAATTTATCATCTATTAGGTAAATAAATTTAGTCGAAATCTAGATGGATAACAATATTACTTATAACATCTTTATAAAAAGAGAGGATATAAATGGAACAATATAAGTTAATTGTAAAAGGGCCTAAACAACTTGAGTGGGAAACAAATGAAATTAAGGACATACAGGACGATGAAATTATCGTTAAAACAATCGCAGGAGCGATAAGCATTGGGGCCGAGTTACCACAGTATAATGGATCCGATGTTACAGATCCGCATCCTTTTTATCCAAGAAAAACTGGATATGAAAGTTATGGTGAAGTGATTGAAGTTGGTAATAAAGTAACACATGTAAACGTAGGTGATAAAGTAGTTTCTTTTTATGGACATGAAACGATAGGGATAGTTAAGGCGCATAAAGTAATTCGAGTGCCTAGTTCTATACAACCTAAAGTTGCTTTATTATCTATTCTTTCGTGTGATGCCGCTAAAGGAGTATTGAAACTAAACCCGCGACAGGATGAAAAAGTACTTATAACTGGAATGGAAGTTATTGGTTTACTTGCTTGTTATTTCTTAAAATACTATGTAGGCGTTGAGCACGTGGATGTTGTTGAGCCTAATAAAAATAGAAGAGATTTTGCAAAGAATTTTGGCGCGAAAAACATATATGATTCAGAAGAGAAAATAATAGAAACATATAATTATGGTTTTGAATGTTCTGCTACAAATAGTGGGTTCCATACTTTGCAAAAAACTCTTAAAACTAATGGTGAAATATGTATACTGTCTGATGGTAATATTGAAGAACTAACATTAATTGCTAACTTTTATCAGAAAGAATTGCAAATCATTGGATCAAGTGACGGATACCATTATCAAAAACATGCAGATTGGTTTTTTAAAGAAATAGGAAAAACACCATTTATAGAAGAGATCTTTCAACATGAAATACATTATACTTCACTCATACAATGCTTTGATGAATTGAGTTTAGGGATAATTAAACCATTAAAAGTATATGTTTCATATGAATAACGAAAAAAATGAGCAAATATTTGTCACATACCTCACAAATGTTTCGTCACATTTATGATTACTAAATGAGGAGGAACATATATGAAAATATTTGTAGCAGGTGCAACTGGTGTAATAGGACGTTCTTTATTGCCAATGTTAATAAAAAATGGGCATATAGTTTTTGCGATGATCCGTAATACTTCGCAAGTAGAAGCAATGAAAAAGGTTGGTGCTATACCAGTAATAGCTGATGTATTTAATAGAAAGGCTGTATTTTCTGTATTAGAAGAAACAAATCCCGATGTAGTTATTCATCAATTAACGTCATTATCTTTATGGGATTTTGAGGATAATGCAAAAATTAGAACAAAAGGCACTCGTAACCTTGTCGATGCCGCTAAAAATGTAGGGGTACAGAAAATAATCGCTCAAAGTATTTCATGGGCGTATGAACCAGGGGATACATTTGCGACTGAAAAAAACTCACTACATATTACTGCTTCTATGCCTCGGCAAGTCACTGTTAATGGCATATTGAAATTAGAAAAAGCTGTTACTGAGTTACCTGAATCGGTTATACTTCGTTACGGCACATTATACGGACCAGGAACGTGGTATGCGGAAAACGGATTAATAGCAAATCAAGTTCGTAATAATGAAATTATCGCATCAGACGGGATAAGCTCGTTTATACATGTTGAAGATGCTGCAAGAGCTACTATGCTAGCCCTTAATTGGCCTTCAGGAATCGTAAATATTGTAGATAATTATCCAGCAACTAGTAAAGAATGGTTACCAATATATGCAGCAGCGATAGGGGCACATAAGCCTAAAGTTCAAGATGGGAAAAATAGTTGGGAAAGAGGAGCTTCCAATAATAAGGCACGTAAAGAGTATGGATGGACACCTTTATTTCCATCATGGTCTGAAGGATTTAACAACTTAATAGGTAAGTAAAACACACCTTTGATGGGAATGATAGTAAAATACACCATTAAAGGATTGGGTAGTTATGAATATAATTTTGGAAAGTATTATATTAACTTTTACTGGAATAATTGTTTTGAAAATGACAGGTAGTACATCTGTGAGCCAAATGACAAGAGCTGAAATCATTATAGTTGTATCAATTGGCCGTATTATTGTAGAACCTGTATTAAGTAGAAAAGTAGTCCCATCTATATTTGCGGCTATCATATTTGCAAGCATATTACTTATCATTCATTTCTTTGAATTGAAATCAAGGAAGGTGGAACAATTTTTAAATGGAAGTAGCATTATAATTGTTGAAAACGGAGAGATTGTAAAAGAGAATTTGATGCAGGCAAAAATGTCGGAACAACAACTTTATATGCAATTAAGAGAAAAAGGGATTCATGGCGTAAAGAGTTTACAGCAAGTTACAGCGGAACCGAATGGTCGTATTGGTTATCAATTAATAAAAGAAGCACAACCAATAACTTTAGAAATGTTAGAAAAAGTATTAGATCGGTACAATATAAAAAGATAATTTCTCGTGAGAAAAAGCCAATACTATAACGGAAGTATTGGCTTCTTTATTTTTCTACAAACGTAAGGATTAATAAAATAGGGTGGATTTTAAACCAATCATTATAATAGATATAGGCTTATAATTGTGCTATATTCAATGGACTTATAGTGAATGTGGTAAAAAACTAATTTGGCATAGGTAGACGCAGCGTTAAAATTTATAAGTTTTTAATGTGATACTAAAAATGGATTGAAAATAAGGAGATAGATACATAATGGAATTTTGGGAATCAAGTTTTATCGAAAAACAAACGATGTGGGGATTTGAACCTACAGAATCTGCAATTTTGACAAAAGATTTTTTTCTTGAAAAGAACGTTAAGAATATATTAGTTCCGGGTATTGGATATGGAAGAAATGCAAAGGTTTTTATCGATAATGGTATAAATGTAACAGGTATTGAAATTTCGAAAACAGCGATCGATTTAGCAAGAGAAAACGGACTAGAAGATGTTAGTATGTATCACGGTTCAGTAAACGAAATGCCTTTTGATAATAAACTGTATGATGGGATATTTAGTCATGCACTTCTTCATTTGTTGAATGAACAGGAAAGAGAGAAATTTATTGAAGATTGTTATAATCAGTTAAAACCAGGCGGATATATGGTTTTTACAACTGTTTCTAAAAAAGCTCCCATGTACGGAAAAGGAAAACAGTTGGATAAAGATTATTATGAAATAATGGAAGGCGTAAAAATGTTCTTCTATGATTCTGAATCTATAAAACGAGATTTTAATCAATATGGATTAGTACAAGTTTCGGAAATTGATGAACCAAATAAGAACATGGCAAATAAACCTTCAATCAATTTTTTAACGATAAAATATAAGAGAGAACTATAATTAAAAGTTATTAAGAATTATTAAAGATGTTTATATATTGATTATGCACAAATAAAAAGGACAAGCATATAATAGAAGTACCTATTAACTTTAAGTAACCTTAACTTTCTTTAATAGGATATCTCAAAATCCCCAAAAAGAGCACTGAAGTGACCCCTAAAAGTTAGACACGGTTATTTCATTAGGCAGCTTGATAAAAGTGAGTCCGGTATTGTACTGGGCTCATTTTTAATTTTGCCTTAATCCGTTTCGTATTATAATAATCTATATATTTTTCTAATTCTATTTTAAAGTGCTCTACATTTTCAAATTCTTTTATGTAGAGGAACTCCGACTTCATAATCCCAAAGAAATTTTCTATTACTGCGTTGTCGTAACAGTTGCCTTTTCGAGACATACTCTGGACGATAGCTCTTGATTCAAGTGTCCGGACGTACTGTCTCATTTGATAATGCCATCCTTGATCCGAATGCATCAGTAGCTGGTGGGTTTCAGGTAAACGTTCCAATGCTTTCTCTAACATGCCTGAAACAAGCGAATACGTCGGTCTAGAACCAATTGTATAGGTAATAATTTCACCATTATACAAATCTAATACAGGTGATACATACAGTTTTTCTCCAAACAATTTAAACTCTGTGATGTCTGTTACCCACTTTTGATTCGGTGCATCTGTATGAAAATTACGCTCTAAAATATTAGGTGCAATTCTACCGACTTTTCCTTTATAGGATTTATATTTCTTCATACGCACAACACACTTTAACCCAAGCTCTTTCATAATGCGCTGAACCTTCTTGTGGTTCACTTTCTGGCCACGATTCGTTAATTCATCACGAATGCGACGGTAACCATAACGA
>NZ_JBMOWC010000047.1:0-35121 GCF_049310765.1 Bacillus sp. PSXD-155
CTTTTGAATGTTGGGAAGTCATTTTGACCACGAAAGAAATTTTTATAGGCAGTTTGCAAGTTTAGTTGAGCATTTGCCAAAGCTAATGAATCCACTTCTTTTAACCACTCAAATTCTGCTTTGTATTTCGCAGGAGTGGGAAGCTTTTGTTTTTTTAGTTGTTCTTTATCCTCTTTGTGTTTTTCATACGCTTCTTTCCGTTCAGCTAACATTCTGTTATACACGAAACGCACACAACCGAAGGTTTTACGCATAAGATGTGCTTGGTCTTCTGTTGGATACAAACGGAATTTATATGCTTTATTCTGCTTTGTCATATCATTTCACCTCACTTTTCACTTTGATTTTCAATATATGTTTTTACTACGTCTATTGGCGAACCACCAGTAGTTAGCAAGCAAAAGCTTCTTGACCAAAACATCTCTTTCCAAAGTTTCTTTTTCACTTGTGGAAAGTCTCTTTTAATAAGTCGAGAACTTGCACTTTTATAAGCATTGATGAATTTTGTCATTTCTGTATTAGGATGTGCTTTGAACAAAATATGAACATGGTCTACATCATGATTCCATTCAACTAATGTGATGTTATAGTTTTCAGATAGTCGAACAAACATATCTTTTGCATAGTCTGACATATCATCATCAAACACATTTCTTCTGTATTTCACGACCAACACAAGGTGATAATATAACAAGAATACTGAATGGTTATTACTATCTAATTTCATTTATATACCAGCCTTTATAATTTATAAGACTGATTATATCAGAGGCAAAATAAAAAGGAAAACCTTTTGGCTACGCCAAACCGAAATTCATCTCCCACCTACCGTTGGGCTACACCCTTCACACGCTTGAGGAAGGAGAATTCTTTCCGGAAATTCGTTAAAGAATAACAATCACTAGGCGTAGCAAGCCAACTTTCAGTTACACATTTTCTGAAGCTGGGATTACTCTTAGAAAAAATGAGATAAGAAGACTGATACATGAGGAACATTAAATGAGAACAGTTTAAGAATGACACTATTTTAGTAACCACTTGTATTTAAGTCTTTTTTAACTAATTTGTTGTAATTACAATTGAACTACCCCCACTTTCACTTCGTTTAGAAGTGAGGAATTCCTAAGTAAAGAGTTCTATCGAACGCTAAATAAAAAAGCTTATCCTTTAACACCTAATGATAAGCTTTTTTATTATTCTTTTCATTTTTTGTTTTCGGAAGTATTTATTTAAGTTGATAGCGGTGCGGTGCTATCCCATCACTATAAAGCTAAAACTTTATAGTGCCATCAAAACGGAAACAACAAGTTGCATTTATATAAATAGCTTTTAAAAATTGATAATTTTGTTTAGGGATACTTTAAGATTTTAGCTTGAGAGGCATATAGTGCAACCTCATACAGAGTGATTAGGATATTAAACTTAAACGTGTTATTTTTAGCATTCTAAATAATCGGGTTCAATGTATTTTTCTGTTTCAGGAGAGCTTTTAATTTCTATAGGATATTTCTTAAAAGCTACAACAGTAACCCTATCTTCTTGAACTAAACTTCTGGATTCATTTATAGAAGAGAAACCTGTTCGCGTTAAAAAATTGTATAGAGAGGATTTTGTCATCCAAAAACTAGTAATGTTATCTAATGATGCCCATTTTGATTTTAAACGTTCTTCTATTGATGAATTAGCAGAGTGTTCTAGCATTGTGTGCCCCTTATATTCATAATTTTTATAGAGTACTGATACATTGGGAGTATGAGTGATATGAGTATCAATTATTACAAACCTTTTGCATACTTCATACACTTTTTCTAAAAAAGGGAATACATCTGAGCAATCTAAATGATATAAAATACCAGAGCATAAAACAATATCAAATTGACCATATTTTTCAGCACTTAAATTTCTTACATCATCTTGATAAAAGGTTAAGTTTTCCAACCTTAATAAATCTTTAGCGAATATAGCTTTTTGTACGTTTGATTCTCTTCCTTCTATCCCTACAACAGTTGCTCCTTGCATAGCAAATTCAATAGCGTAATGCCCCTCTAAACAAGCTAAATCTAAGATTCGAAGATTTTTAAAATCACATTGTGTGATATCTTGAATCATTGTCACAATTTTTTTTAACGCAGGATTTGGTTGTCGAATATCTCTTGTATATAGAGTATCCGTTAATTTAATATCATAAGCGGTCCATTCACCATATTTACGAATAATGTTTTCTTTTTCGAGAACAAAATCTTTCATGATACAATTCGCCACCTTTAACATAATATTATGTGTAATATATACCTTTATAAGATCAATATATGTATGTATAACTTGTATTTAGACGAAGGTAAACATTTTACTATTGTATTCCTGCTAAATAAAATTCTGACTAATAAAAAATATGTTATATAACTATAAAAACTCTACCAAATTATTAAAGGAATCTCCTTCCCCCTATCGAATTATTGTAGAGGAAAGGAGAGGAATACATGGAAATTCTAGGATTAGATCCTCGCGCATTAGCGACTTTAGGTGCACTTGAATACACCAATCGTCGCAATAAATTAATCGAAGACTCCGAGAATAACATATACGAGTGTAAAGAAATAAAAGAAATACTTCAATCACTCCCTAAAGAGAAGCAGATTGAGGTTCTTGAGAATCAAGCTCACTTTGAAGCTGTGGCAAAGATGATTGAACAAAACAATTTAATTCTTTTAGAACAGATGAAAGCTCTACAGCTAATTCAGAAATAAGAAACTTATGATTAATTAATTCTACATATGCTTCTATATATAATGTCTCTTTATCTATACTACCAGCCTCTGTTTTTATAGGGGCTTTTGTTATACGTTGATTCATATTTTGAATTTGAATGGTTTCTTTCACATGTATGAATAGATCTTCTAACAAACCTGGTGTAGACCCTAATTCCTGCTTTTCAATTTCCTCTGTGACGGCACTGATAAATTCCCATAGTACTTTTGCACCTAGTAGTTCTGCTAAACGTTTTTCACGCATTTCAAATGTTTTCATGTCCATATTTAACCACTTCCTTCTCCGTATTTTTTACCGTTAATTAAATTGTTTAGATTATGATGTAGCTGCTATGTAAGGTAATTGAATTCTCACTCACCCCCACTTGTAAACTATAATTTACAAGTGAACCCAAAAAATAGATTCAACGCTTTTTCCCAAAACCCTTGCTATTTTTATAGCTAACTTAACGTTTGGTTGTTTTTTATTATTCTCTATCTCAGAAATATAAGTGCGCGATAAACCAACTTGTTCCGCTAATTTTTCTTGTGATATTAGTTTTTCTTTCCGTAATTCAGCTATCCTATTCACTGCTCTACTCCTCTCCGCTTATGTATTCATATGATTACAAAACAATTGTAAACCATGGTTTACTAAAACGTCAACAATGTTTTACACATTTTTTCTCTATTTTAGTTTCTTTTTGTAAATTATTGTTTACAATTGTAATAGGAGGATTACATATGAAGAAAACTCTTGGTGAAATTATTAAAAATTATCGTTTAACAAATAAACTATCCTTGCGTGATTTTGCTCAAAAATGCGATGTTAGTCATACTTATATAGACAAACTTGAAAAAGGCGTAGATTCCAGAACAGGAAAACCTGTAGAACCAACACTATTAGTAATAGAAAAAATAGCAAACGCCATGAATATAAGTACTAAATCCTTATTAGAAGAAATAGGATTCATTGCAAAAGATAGTACCGAAGTACATAATACAGAATTAGAGAAATGGTTTACATCAATTAAAAGTGCCTCTCCCCAAAAGCGAGAGGAATTAAAGAAGTTTTGGGAATTTATAATACAGAAAGAAAATTAATATATCAAAAAGACCGCCATCTTGTTAAGGTGGCGGTCGCTGGTTCGAACCCAAACGAAATTATACCGTTCCCTCCTTGATATTCAAGAGGGGTTCTTATGTATAACAATGGAACAGCTCTTTTAGGGAAACAATTCAAGAAGGACATTATTTAAGTAGCCTTCGGCTACTATTGTCGTTTTTTTAAGCTATCGCGATGTATCTGAACTTTTGAGAGAACGTGGCATATCGGTTCATCCTACAACTATCATGCGTTAGGTTCATAAATATGGAGATTTCATTTATCAAATTTGGGAGAAGAAAAATAAATCAGCACATTTCGTATGGCATTTAGATGAGACCTACATCAAAGTCAACAGAGAGTAGTGTTATCTGTATCTTGCGATTGATCGAGAAGGGTACACCTTGGATATTCAACTCCGTAAAACCAGAGGTCATCAAGCCGCCTATATGTTTAGGAAAAGATTAGTGAAAGCTTTTGGAGAACCAACAGTTCTCAATTGATACATTATTCTCACCCAATTCAATCGTTTTAGATTTCAAACATACATATAAGATTCTATGTTAAATCAAACTAATTTTTCTTATTTTTTACAAAAAGTCTGTAATATCTCTTGATAATATTGTAATATCTTAATTATATTATAAGGGAAATTTCTCATGAAGGGAACGATTTGAATGCCATTACCATTTATTCCATTAGCTGTTGCTGCTGGTGCTGCAGTTGCCACTGCAGTCGCTGGAAAAAAAGGACATGAATCATACAAAAACATGAAAGAAACAAAGAATATTGCTGAATCGATGGAAAATCAATACAAAACTGTATTTAATATATTTGATCAAGTACGTCAAGAGACAAATACTCAATTTGAAAAGTATGGAGAATTAAAACTGAACATTCTTAGTGGAACAATGAAAGAATTCATTTCAGAATTCAAAAAATTAAAAAATATTGATTTTACAGATAAAACAACTATTGATTCTCTTAAAGATGTATCTGATTCTAAACACTTCATGCAAGAAATAGAAAAACAAGTCATCGCTGCATCTGATTTGTTGAAATCTGGTACTTCTGCAATTGCTGGCGGTGGACTTGCCGCAATGGGAGCACTAGGAGCTGCAACAACATTTGGTGCTGCTTCAACAGGAACTGCTATCGCTTCTTTAAGCGGAGTAGCTGCCACAAATGCAACATTAGCATTTTTAGGTGGTGGATCACTGGCTGCTGGCGGATTAGGTATGGCTGGTGGAATGGCTGTACTAGGTGGTATTGCTCTTGCCCCTGCCCTAGCACTAGGAAGTATCATTTTTGCTACATCCACTAAAAAGAAACTAGAAGAAATGAAAACTAAAAGAGAAGAAGTTAAGGTAGAAATGCAAAAATTACAAAGTGCAACTTCTATCTTAAAAGAGATAAAATCGTACACTATTAAATTATCAAACTTAACAACTGAAACAACTACACTTTTTGCTGATTATATTGCAACAATGAGTTCTATCATCGATGAAAAGGGAATCGACTATCGTAACTTCTCCGATGATGAACAACTTACGATTCGTTATACTGCTGAACTTGCAATTATCTTGAAAAAGTTATTAGATACACCTGTTATTGATGAAGGTGGCAACCGATCCAAAATCTTAGAAGATGTTCTTAAAACCACAGAAAAATCGATTCAACACATGTACTAGGTGGTTGCATATGAAGAAGAATCTAGACATTCTCGCAACTCAAATTGTAGCCGAACAAATTGAAAGACATGGTAATGCTACTATTGAAACATTCGCAGGAATAGATACACTAACAAAAGTAGCAAAACAATATATGAACTGTTCACCTACTATTATACAAGGACGGCTTTTTGAAATTATTGAGGCAACTAAATTTAATAAAGATGCTGCCTTGAAGGGTGAGAGCTTGCGTGCTTTTACGACAGACTCTTTAGGAGATCCACATGCTGCCGCTGATATCATAGTAAAGAATGGAGATACATTACTTAAAGAAGTACAAGCAAAGTCTAGTGCTAACGCTTCACGATTAGCAAGAATGGTATCGAGTGAAAAATATGGAGACATGGATCGTTTAGTTAACAGTGAAAAAGCAAATAAAGTAAAAGAATTGGTTGAAAAACGCGCAAATTCCCAGGGGATTTACGCCAAAGACTATGAACAAGCTGGTCCTCATATAAAAGGACAACTAGAAGCAAACAATATTACAAGTGGTGGTACTACATATGAGGAAGCTTTAAAGGCTGCAAATCAACCTCAAGCATACGCACTAAAAGAAAAAATATATACATTTGCTGAAGGAACATTCTCTTCTATGATGAATGGTGCTTTAGCAGGGGCATGTATAGGCGGCGGAGTATCACTTGTACAACAAACTGTTGAAATTTGTAAAGGCGAACAACAAATAAAAGATGGATTTATGCAACTAGGAACAGATAGTGGGAAACAAGCTGGAAAAAGCGCTGCTGTTGCAGGAATTGCCCACGGCATCAAATTTATCGGTAAAGATAGTGTAATGATGAAAGGAAATGTGGCAGCAGCTCTTGCTTCTTCAGCCGTTAGATTAACAGAAAGCTCCTACCAACTCATAAAAGGAAAAATATCTATTGAAGAGTTTTTACATACAGTTGGTGAAAACGCTGTTACTACTTTTTCAGG
This sequence comes from Bacillus sp. PSXD-155, assembly GCF_049310765.1. Lineage (NCBI taxonomy): Bacteria > Bacillati > Bacillota > Bacilli > Caryophanales > Bacillaceae > Bacillus > Bacillus sp. PSXD-155. Next base: position 6,519 of record NZ_JBMOWC010000047.1, read on the forward strand.
AATTGTATTCAGCGCAGCAGGAGCAATGCTTCTCGGTCCTGTCGGTGCAGCTGTCGGCACCACCGTCGCAATGCTTGGAATGAAACAGCTTTATGGGGCATTCACTCGCGCTCAACAAGAATTGGAACTAACAATTGAGGAACGAAAAAGGGCTGAAGAATTAAGTAAAGTCCTTATAGATTACATTAAACAAGAAGAAGAACAGATTTGTAACTTTTATCAAGAAACTGGTGCTAAAATAGAAAACTTAACTGGGCTGGTTAAGGAAACGATTTATACAGGTGAAAATATAGAAGCGACTATTCATCAACTTGCTGAAACTTTAGATATCTCGTTTAAATATAAGACTCAGGAAGAATTCGATTCATTTATGCTAAGCGAGGAGTCTTTCACTTTATGATGACTTTTCCTTGTACCAAATGCGGAATCTGTTGTCAAAACATACAAGGTATTGGCTCCTTATCTCATTTAAACAGAGGTGATGGTTGTTGTATCCATTATGATACTGACAACCATTCATGTACAATTTATGAAGAACGTCCTCTTCTCTGTAATATTGAACTAGCATATGAAGAGCTTTTTAAAAAATCTATGTCAAAAAAGGATTTTTATCTGTTAAATGCACAATCATGTAATGAATTACAAGAAATGCATAACATCCTTTCCACATACAGAATTGATACTAAGCAAATTGATGAATAAATAATAATGTTGATTTGAAATAAAGTTTAATCAAAAAAGCTCCACAAACCCATATTATATGGTAAATAAGAAGACTCCATTTTGAAAAAAGTTTAATAAAAATGGAGTCTTTTGTTAGAAATCTGCATTTAGTTTTTATAAAAAATTTTGTTCAAAATTCATTTAGGAGTACCGTTAGAAACATAGAAATTTAGCAAACTCTTCTTCTCGCATAATGGATTCCCCTTTTCAATAAAATATAAGCCAGCATTTATTTCTGGCCCAATATTTAGATACAAAAGTTAATTATTGAAGAACCCTAATTTCGGATCAATGAGTAATGTTCTATCTAAAAAGAGATTTCCTAATTCACATGAGGTTTCAGGCAGATACGAACAACTATGGCATGCAGCACCATTAAGATTATTAACACCTTGACCTGAAGATTTTCCAATTTCCGAGCAAACAGGGTCAGAACTGCACCAGCGTGCTTTATCAATTGCTTTATCGATCACCGGGAAGAAATTTTTTTGTCTCCCCATTCTTACAAGACCTCCAAACGTACCATCTATATCACCCGAAGACGTATAGATTAATATCCCGCATTGCTCTTCATTTAGATATAGCCGTTCACGAATAGAAGCGGAATTATAGCCACAAGTTAGAGCTAACTCATCAATAATAATGTGTGACAGTGTATGAAGAAGAACATTTCTTGGCTTTAAAATATCCTCATCAACATTTGTTCCTCTTTTCTCAGCACGAGTAAGCAACTTATTGAAATATTGTTGGACATCGCCTCTTTGTTCCCATAACTGCAATCTTTCAAAATTAATAGTAAAGAAAATGCCTTCTCCATATACCTTATAAGTCGGTAACCAATTATTTTCCGGTAAATTTGGGTCTTTAAATAATAAATGTTTACCTTTAGTAATTTGGTTCTTTACAACCTCTTCATCATTGGTTGATAGTCTATTAAATCCGGTTAAAGCAATTGTCTCTTTTAATTTAGTTACTCTATTTATCATACTAAAGAAAGTATTTGTATCTTCTTCATTTACTTCATCGCAAATCCATTCTTTTTTTACCTTTAGGTTTTTTGTATCAATTTCTTGTGTTAGTGTTTCAAATTCTTTTTTCCTTAACTCCTTTTCTGCATTCCTAGTACTCACTCTTTCAGGGGTTTGCTCTTCCTCCATCCCTCCCTCGATGTACAAAATAGCAAGTTCAATATCTGATTGATTATATTCTTGTATTTCAGGCGGGCATAATTTTTTCACTGTCTTAATTTTCCCATCCATATTAGCAGCCATTTCTAGCCAAGATGAGGTAACCCCATTTTTTTCAAACATATCTATAAGTTTTTCTACTTCAGGATTTTCCCCCGGTAAATGAATAGCACTTATCGTAGTAGGATAATACACATTTATAGAATTTTTTAATACTGCTATTGGATAAGAAGAGCAACTTTCCTTATCATTTTCAGAACCATACCATGGTTTATGACCAGGACATTGGTATAACTTTTTTTCATTTTTATTTAGCATTTTACTTAATTCACTTACTCGATCCTCATCCAAATTGGAAGTAGTTTTTCTGGACATTATTCCTCTAAGTGTTCTTTCCTTATTACAAGTACACTTAACTTTGAGAGAATCGAGAGTTGCCCCTCCTGTTGAAAGAAGTTTCATTTGCCCGTCACAAGCGGTATTTTCGTCACCATGAACCCATTCTCTCCATGGAAAATCAGATATGTGACCTTGACTACAGACCATTACAAATGGGACTTGAATCATCTTCATTTGCTTTTTACATTCTTTACAATCTAACCAACTTGTTCTTGATGACATGGAAGTTTGATGTAATGTTTTGCATTTTGGACAATAGTGCCAAGTAGGGAAACGTAACAACGGGATATACAAATCCGTATTTGTTTGAGTTATCGCACCTCCTGCATTTTTGTATTGATAACTCGGTCTAAAATCTGGAGGCATCAGTAATTGTTTTACCTTTAATAATGATCTTAATCTAGGTTCCTGTATTTCATATTCGTCAAATGTTTCAATACGATATTCATTTTTGTCATGATACCATTTATCAAGGGCACCAATCATTGCTGATTCTCCTTCAGGACTAATAACAAGAGCACCGGGACCAAATGTTGTAACAAGTTGTCCTCTTCTTAAAGGTAAATCTTTCATGAAAACAAAGCCTCCCAACCACTTTCATTATTCTCATTATTACTAGAGTTATATATTGTCGCAATAAGTCCTCTACATTCTGAATCTACATTTCTCATTGAATTAATCATCGACTCGGCATTTACTTTTAATGTATGGGGAATCGTAGTACCTGCCGAATACATATAACCATTTACCTTAGGGTCTACTCTCCATGCAGTATAATTTCCTTTTTCTAGTCGTTTCAATATCTCCATAAACCTGCTTTTCAATTCTTCAACTTGTTCTGGATCAACAAGTTCCGCCCTTTCTATCAAGCGATTATAAAAAGGGACTATTTTTTTATTTAGATTCTTCTGGATTTCTTTCCAATCCGGAGTTCTAGCAATATCATCATTTAATGCTTGGCGCAAAAAGCCAACAACAACTGCATGCAAACCTCTATCTAAACATGAATCAGAAAAAGGTGTAACACTTGTAGGTTCTACCTGAGCATATAATTTTTGATGGTATTCTCTAAAATGTTCAAAATGGGATTTGTCTCTTGATTTTGTGTTTGAATATAAGGTGAATATTAGTCCCGGTCTTTCCCACCAGCGACGTCCAACACGACCACTGACCTGAATATATTGCGCTGTCATTTTTGGTTGCCCTACTATGGCCATTACCGATAAACGATCAATATCTACTCCAACCTCAATAATGTTAGATGCCAGACATAAATCAATTGTTGAATTTAAATCTTTTTTATCTTTATTAGGTCTATATTCTAGTTTCAAATCATCAATAGTTTTTGAGATTTCATGGCTTTGCTTTCTTGATGTTAATTCAAGAACATTATTTATATACCTTATATCCTTTTGAAGTCCCTTTCTCATCGCCATTGAACTTGAATATTGAGGTATGTCTGTTTGAGTTAATGTAAGACCACCACCTAATTCCCGTAATGTATTATAGAACGTAAGTAAGGTCCAGTAAGGATCTTTTTCCTGCTCATTAATTTCAGCAGTAGATTGAAGAATAGATGAAAACGCCATAACTTGTGACATCATAATACGAACAGTTGTAGTATAAACTCCTACATATTTCCGTCCCGGCATCGGCTTACCTGTTTCCTTATTTATTGCTGGAGTTGCAAAAAAGGAATCTTCATTTTCAAGTCCCGGACTTGGAAATAATCTTGAATTTTCTCTTCCGAATAAAGCAAGGGCTTGTTCTTCAAATTGTTTAATTGTTGCAGTTGCTGCAATAATTTTTGGTTTGATTACTTTTCCGTCTACCTTTTTTAAACATAATTCTTCAATTAAGGTCTCAAATAGCCCTGTTAATGTTCCTAATGGCCCAGAAATTAAATGTAACTCATCTTGCACTATTAATGATGGAGGACTAATAAACCTTTCTCCGTTTGAGTCGATACCAAATAGCGCTCTTGCCTTGGGTTGCCATACTAATTGTACAAACTTGTCAACTGTTCCAATTAAGAAAGTCGGGCGTTTCTCATATATAGTTTCATCAACAATATAAATAGGCAATTCATCGTGGAAATGACAATTTTTATCTGGACAATGGACAACTAACTTATCATTGTTAATTTTGTACCCGAAGTAGTACTTTTTCTTGCTACCTTTTTCATCGTAGTAACCTAAATTTGCTCCACACCATGAACAACTATTAACAATAAATTGCTGTGCATTTTTTTCGTTTTTCTGAAGTTTATTTAGAGAAGTCTTTGCAGACTTGTTACTATTAGGCGTCGTGTTTGAGCCCACCCAAATTCCTATAGAAAACGATTTATCACCTAATTTTTTACTGTTTCTACTTCTTAGATACTCTATAGCACAAATAAGCCTTGAAGATCGTTGGAATTGGTCAGCGGTTAAAAGTCTTAGTGTGTATCTCATCATAACGTCAATACCAGCATCCAATGGATTTTTTAGGCGTCTTAGTATCATTTGAAAGGCTGCAACACCTAAATATGCCTCCGTTTTACCTCCCCCTGTAGGGAACCAAATTAAATCAACAATTTCTCTTGAATCGCACTTTTCGTAAACTAATGACTCAATAGACATTAATATAAAAGCAATTTGAAATGCCCTCCAAGTATTACTAGCATTCTTAAGTTTAGTTTCATCATTAACACTTTCTTTAAAAGGTTTATTAAAAATAATTTGTTTATCCTCGATACGCCCAAAACGTCTATCTTTACCATTAACTTGTTGAAGGAGTATTGCCGTATTCGCTAAACGAAACGCTTCTAAAATTTGTGGATCCTTAAGCAATTTAAGACCCTTTTCCATTCTATCTAGACTTTCTTTACAAAGTTCTAAATGCTTTCCTGCAACCGGTTGCAACAATACTGGGACATTATCAACCTCTGTTGATTTATTTTCTATCCATTCCCTATAACCTTCAATTAAAGGCTTTAGTATTTTTTCAGGGGATTCATTACTAGAAAGACCAGCAAGATCACTCATTTTAATTTCTAGTTCAACCTTTTTCCCATCTTGATTAACAAAGACATTTGGAGTCATACTTAGCGCTTCATACTCCGGCATAAAAGTTGTAAATAATTGCTGGACGTTCTTTGAATTTTGCTCCCAGTCTGCAGCGCATCCATGACCAAATGCATATACTCCTTCATTTCGATAAAGCAGCTCAGTTGAAGCCTCATCATCACTCATCAACTTTTTCATTTCATACTGTTTTGGATAAACAGAAAAAGAGTACTTAACTGGTGTACTTATAGTCATGATTGCCTGAAACAATATTAATTGTTGGCTATTAAACTTCGGAACCGAAGAACGGTTTGTTACACTTATGGTGATAATATACTTATCCTTTACTTCACGAAGACGAGCCTGAAATTGAATATGATAATAGGAGATTTTCTCGCCTTTTTTATTTTTCATTTCAACTTGTTTTTCCATTTGTCCTTGGCTAATAAGTTCGCTTAAAGGTAAATTCCATATTCCTTCTACAGTTTCCCTCAGCCACCATTGAACGCTCTTACTTTCCCCCTTAACTTTTACATTGTGCGGAGTATATGTTCCGCCTTCTATTCTAACTTTTAATTCAGGAAGATCTTTATTAACGCAAAATGTTAACCCCATAGTTGAAGGCATAAAGTCATTTTTTTGCGGAAATAATTCTACTTCACCATCGTCCTCAGTCGTTTCTATACCTTCTTTACGCTCAAACAATTTATCTATTTTATCGTCTTCAAGTACTTCATTAGGTTCTACACCAATTGGGGTTTCAAGGGAAACTTCGTCATTTTCACTTGTACCTAATGGAAACAAATGGCCGCTTACATATCTTTGAGTCGGGGTTTCTCTTTGGAGAACCTCCTCTGGAATTCCACCAACTTCCCAATAATAAGGTTTGTATAATTCATCTCTTGATTCAAATGTTGTAGTACCGATATGATTAAATTTTATATAGTGGTCCCTAATTTGACCGGGTCCAATTATTTCTTCTTTGACATTATCCATTACTTTTTGACGATTATTTAGTGATTTATCTAATGATATATCCATAGCAATTACCCCTTCCCTACTAATCTATATTCATTGGCTTCATAAGGTTGTATGGTGCTATTAAATGTCTTGAACGATCTATTGATACAATTCTTTCAATATTAAAAGAAGCCCCATTAAACTCTTTTGACATAAACGTGTAGTAGCCTTTTTCTTGTAATTCTTTTAAGATATCATTTGAAAATTCGCTCATTAATTTTTCAGAAATAATTCTTCCTGCTTTTCTATGGGCAAGTTGGATATTCTTCATAGTATTATATATTTCTTTTATCATTTCATCATCATACTTTAATGCCTTCAGTATTTTCGGAAGTTCAGTTGGGCAAATTGAATCTTCATTACACCATGACCTTAATGATGCCATAGAAGCAGTGTTAATATTATATTTGTTAATCAATATTTCACTTACTTTTCTAATTCCTCTTTTCTTTACATAAAAGCGTAATTTATCCTTCCATTTATTTTGAAGAAGGCGATATTTCTCAGCATTTTTCTTTAGAACATCATAATCAGCAACTTCCGCAATTAATCTGGTATCTCTCTCATTTCTAATTACAATAAAGTCATCTTCTTCTATATCCTTAAAATTAAGTTGTTTAATAAAATTACTTTTTTCATTAGGGGAAAAAACTCGGATTTTTGAATCTTTTGGTGCAAATAAGAAACGATCATTCTCCAGATAAACTATGCTTGCTTCAACAGCATCCTGGGAGTTCACCTCTAATGTATTTTTCTGTTCCTCTAGGAACTTACTTACTGCTGTATTTAACAACTCTGCTTGTTCTAAAGTAATATTACTTTTCTTTTGTATTGGCTCTCCAAAGGAAATATTATTAAATATTGTGCTATACACACCTTTCTTGTCTATATCCTCAAATATCTTGTTGGGGCTTATGGAATTGGTAAAAACATCATAGGATATAAAAGCAACAGTCTTACCTTTAAAAGTATTTTTAACATACTCACCAAAATAAGTGGCATTACCTACAAAAACAACTTCATCAAAGGTTTCAATATCTTTCCTAAAACTGTTCTCAGTAAAAAAACTTTCCTTTAAGAATGATTTCAACCCATCTATGATTAAAAATCTTTCCTCAATTGTTATTGCCCTTTTTGTAACAATTGCTATTTTTAAACCTGCTTTGGCCCTGCTATTAATATAATTGCATAGGTAATCATACAAATTATTATTTGTACTTTCTATCACTTGCTTAAATGATTTTGCTATTTGTAATACAACATTTGTGAATAATTCAGGATAACCCTTTTTAATCTGAATAAAGTTTGAAACGATCTGGTCTTCAATATCCTTGTTAATTACTGTATTATACGGAAGTAAACTACTTGATAACTTAAAAAACACTTTCTTTAGCAGGTTCAGAACTTCTAACAGATGATCGTCATTCTCATATTTATTTTGAATCTCTAATCTAAACTTTTCAATGCTGTTAGCAAATGACAATAATTCATCACTTTCCACATGCTTAAATAAAATAGTTTTATCACCCAAACTATATAAGTCTAATAAATTATTAAAGTTCATCACCATTACCTCCAAGCAAGGAACTCAATTCCAATTGGTATTTGAACCTCATTGGAATTTAAATAGTCGACAACTTCTTCAGTAACTATTTTTTGGTCACCCTGCAATAATTCTCTTCTTAATTCTTCCTTCACCTCATGCAGTCGATTTTCGTTGTCAGTTCTGCTTGATAAAATAATTTTAGGGTTTTTAGTGAATTGCTTGTCTTGTTTAATAAAACTAAATAGATCCGAATAAATAACTGGAACTTCATCATTAATTTCTACGTCAATTCTTTTCATCTGAGATGAAAAGAATTTCCCGTTTGTATAACTATTACTGTTATCAAAATAAAGGAAGTCTTTTATTGTTCCCTTTACATCCTCATAAATAAAAATTTCATTACACATAAATTCATTGATTTGACACGTATTTCCAACCAAATAAAATAAGTCTCCCGGATAAAACTCAACTTTATTTAATTGGTCTGATGTATACAAAACCCTCAACAATCGACTATTATCTAGACCTACCTGTTGTTTTTTACTTACCTTTCGTGTTCTTTTAATTTCATCAAATTCTTCATCTAAAAGAATAACTCTATCAATCCAATATCTTTCAGGAATTCCTCTTTCAATCTTTCCATCTTTTATTTTAAGTATCATTTCGTTTTCAAAAACAGGGCTAGGTTCTACAGAGATAACTGATGCTTTTCTCGCAGATTGTTCATCCTGATAAATAATTCGGCTGCCCTTTTCTAAATTAATTACTGTTTTTCTTATAGACTGCATTTGTTTATTTTTAGAAAACGTTTTATTTACTATTCCCATTGCAATTAATAACGAAAAGAACTGTTCACTGGGAAGAGATAGTATAAGGTTAATAGACTTTTTATACTTAATTCCATGGTCGTTTATATAAGTACCTAATTCGAATGCAAAATTAATCCAATCAGGTATATCTATGGGGCCCCTTCTACTAAGAACTTTTAAATTCCTAATGGTCATTCCATTCACCACTTTCATAACCCAAAATAGTTCATTATCTTATACTAGTAATTTTATCACATCATTTTACAAAAAATTTATCATTTTCCACATTTATCCCTTTTCCGACAATATATATAGTACATTTGACACATTGAAAAATAGATTATCCTTGGATAATAACTTTCTAATCAACTTTTTTACAAGATGGTATGGGTTATGTTGCAAAGTTTTTTAAGTTAAATTTGGAAGAAGAAAAATAAATCAGCACATTTCGTATGGCATTTAGATGAGACCTACATCAAAGTCAACGGAGAGTGGTGTTATCTGTATCGTGTGATTGATTGAGAAGGCTACACCTTGGATATTCAACTTCGTAAAACCAGAGGTCATCAAACCGCCTATATGTTTATGAAAAGATTAGTGAAAGCTTTTGGAGAACCAACGTTTCTCATAACAGACAAGGCTCCTGCCCTACTTTGTGCGCTCAAAAAACTGAAACATAAAGATTTTTATGTGCGTACGAAACATTGCACCGTTAAGCGTTTCAATAATCCCATCGAACAGGACCATAGACATGTGAAACATCGTTTTGCCAAATCCGCAGGATTTCAAAATCTTCGTCATACTTCACTTACAATCAAAGGTATCGAAACGATTCATGCCATATATAAGCGAAAAAGAAGTTCGCAACAAGCAAACTTCTTTTTTTCAACGTACAATGAATTACAGAAATTACTCGAAAGCGCATGAATTCTATATCCCAAAGGGGGCTTGTTTTGTCTATTTAAAAACTTTGCAACAGAACTAAATACATCCCCCTCAAGAAATCATGACCTTGTTTACTAATTTGATAAAATACGGATGTATTAGTATGTTTTAATTCAAATCAATAAATAGTATAATTTTAATATTCGGTTTCTGACTTTTAGTTACATATAAATCTTTTTTGAATTTATATTGATAAGGTGGCATATTTATGGTTTTTAACTTTCAGGACATTTTTACACATTTACAATCATCAAAAGAAATTGAACATATACTTGCCCATTCCTATCGTCAAGTAGAATATCCTTTTAATAAGCGCGGAGTGTATGCACGTAATTTACCTCTTTTCAATAAGGAACTATACGATTTAATTATCAAGCTTAAACGCTTGCCGACTGTCGAGGAATTTGAGGAACTATACGTAAAAAAATATTTAACACGCTCGACGAATAGAGTCGCGCTGCACTATCATTCGAATACGGCCTATAAAGCGTTAGTTTCTGAGCTACATTTTTATTTTATATTAATAGAGTCTGGCTTGTTCGATGATGTGAAAATGAGCTACACATATGACTTAGAAGCAAAAACAGATTTATTAATTAGAAAAAATGGAAAAATGCTCGGCATTCAATTATTTAGTGGTGATGAAAATTACCGTTTATCAAAAGAAAAATCAATTGAGAAATTACAACTTGGTTATGAGCTAAAATTATATAATCTGCGTGACCATCAAGAACGTAAAAAAATTATTACAGGCGTTGATGGCTCAAAATTCAATTTATATGGAAAGCAAGATGCACAATTTTTTGCAGAGTATTTAAACGATGCTCCGAACATTCCTCCTGAGGAATTAATGAAAGACGAACCAACTGATATTTTTACATTATTACCAGATATAACAATACAAAATGACACTACAATTGACGCTATAGATGTGCAATATTCATATATTTATATCGGATTACGCTTTGATCATATCGAACAATACATTAACATGCTAAGCAAACAAGGAAAAAAAGTATTCGCTCTTTATCGAAAAAAATCTGGCGACACATTTACTGCAATCGATGGAAGAAACTTCACACTAAATGGAAAACACTTAAAAAGAGCAGACGGCTTACATTATTTAAAAAAATATAGTAATCACTTAAAACGCTTTAATTTCTATCAATACAAAATTGAACATGCTAATCCAACCTTCAATATTGCTGTAAATGCAGGGGCAGGTAGCGGGAAAACGACGACGCTCGTATCGCGCATTTTATATCTACTATTCACTAAGCAAATTAACAGCTTGCATGAAATCGTGATGATTACCTTCACAAACGAAGCAGCGAGCAATATGAAAGAGGCTTTGGAAGAACGATTAGAAAAACTGTATCGTACAACTGGTAGTGAGACGCATTATGAATACTTGCAGCAAATTAACTTTATGAAAATTGTAACAATCCCAACGTTTGCAAAAGATATTTTAAAGCAATTCTCGCATTATATCGGTTTATCGGCCACAATCGATATTACCGAAATGGTTGTTAAACGACGAGAAATTTTAGAGCATTGTCTTGACGCGACGCTTTCAGGACATTCAATTAATCCATTTGGTCGTTTAGATTATCATAAAATTATTCAGTTCCTTGAAAATATCTGGGATAAATTCAATCAAAAGGGCATTGTCGAGCAAGAATTAACGCAATATTTAGGGCTCAATCCTCAAGACGATACGTTAAAGATTGCTGTAACGAACATTTTAAAAGCGGCTGAAGAGCAGTTTACAGCATTAAAATTCGACGAGGATTTTCTAACAGTTGCCGATTTAACCCGCTTTTTAAAGTTACTTATTGATCGAAATGTACCATTACATGAATTAAATCAACATTATAAATACTTACTTGTGGATGAATTTCAGGACACTGATATCGCACAAATTCAGTTTATCGCAACAATTGCTGCAAAGGCGAATTTGCACTTAACTGTTGTTGGTGACACAAAGCAAAGTGTTTATCGCTTTCGTGGAGCTGATTCTACAGCATTCTCAGTATTAAATGATTATTTAGAAGAACTCCAGTGTCAAAAGCTTCATACTTATCATTTAATCGAAAACTTCCGTTCATCAAAAAAATTAATAGAAGGAATGGAAAACATTTTTCGGCGCTGGCGTGAAAAGGAATTATTACCACGAAATGAGCAACCGATGTATTCTCGTCAAGACAACTTTATGGATGAGGATCAGATATTCAATTTATATACAAACGAATTTAAAATTGACTATTTACTTGAAGATTATGCGCTCATGCCATCTAAAAAGGACAAACCACATGTCTTAGCTGTATTAGTGCGCAACAATCATGAAGCACTTGCAATTGGAAAAATGCTAAGTAATTTGGAGGACGGTCCACAATATGAAGTGCGCACAGAAGGATCGTTATACACCTCAAAATCAGCACGTGATTTAGGCATTTTACTACATTCATGGCTTTATGCCAAAAGTGACCACATTATGCGTAACCAAGCATTATTTTCATTGAGTGAAACAGCTTTTTGTACAAAAGAAAAACCAATCCATTTTACAGTAGAAGAACGCTATCAAAATTCCCGTCAAAAAAAGCCAAGTAGCTTTATTAGCGCTGATGATTTTTCTTTTAAATTACCTGAAGCGTGGCATACAGCGCTTGAATTAATGAAGGAAAAGCCAATTTTGCCAATCGTACAAGAATTTTTGGAACAAAGTGATTACGTAACTAATTTAGATATGATTGGTTTTAATGAGATTGAGATTTTGAAATATGAACTGAATCTAGAAAAAATCATTACCGAAATTTATGCAAAGTTCAATAATAATGCTACCTTAATTCAAGTATATGATTGGTTGAAGCTACAAATTTTAACGAACCGTGAAAGTGATGAAGCAGAAATTGAAGAATCCGCCTTTGACGATAATTTTGTACGGGTCATGACCGTCCATAAATCAAAGGGTCTTCAGTTCCACACTGTGCTAATTGCCTATCCGAACAATGCCTTTATTCTCGCAAATGATGCCATTAAAAGAGATATTATCGTCCAAGTTGAAGAGAAAGGTGAATTAAACTTTGGTTGGAAATATTATGATGAACCAAGCGAATTTGAAGATATCTCATCTAATTATCATGCGTTACGTAGCCAAGAAAATGAAGAACAGCGCCGTGAAGAAGCTCGCATCTTATATGTAGCGATGACACGTGCAGAACAATCATTAAAAATTTACAGCTTGGAAGATACGCAAGAGAGTGCGAACAACCCAAATACTTGGGGAGAACTATTACTTATGTAAGGAGAATACATGTGTCTGGATATACAAATTTAATTTATACAAATGCTGAAGAGCTTTTTCATCAAAATAGTGCATTCTCTGTTTATAAAGATGCTATTCACATTACAGCCACTAACTCGCTAAAAGCAGGAATGATGAAAAGTAATAGTGGGCTGAATCGTTGGTTTACAGGTCCTATTATATCCTTTGCTGAGTTAATGAAATACATTGGTGGTGACTGGTCTAAAGGAAAAACTAACTTAAAACAATATACATTACTCTCAAAAGAATTACGCCGTTTTAATGAGCAAAATCCATCCTTTGATGCAGACTTATTTGCAGCCATCGATAAAAACCAAGAACTTTTATTGAAAACCATTCGACTATTAAGCGAAAGCGGCTACACAAGTACGACAGTGCGTGACATGTTACAAACTGTCACTGAACAGGAACGTGTCTTTTTAGAGTTGTGGCGAGCAGTGGAGCTCAATTCTTCTTACTCAAATATTCATGTATGGTTTGAAAGCTTAAGCAAATCACCAAAACGCGAATTTCGAGCTACACTCAAAAAATTATTTGAAGATATTATTGTAGACGATCAAAAACGCATAAATACCAATATTCCGTATGGACATTCTGTACATGACATCGTCCATACACGCATTACACAGGGAAAAAAAAGCCAACTTGTATTACATGGCTTCTACTTCCTTGTACCAATTCAGAAGCGCTTATTCGACTTGTTAAGCGAGCAATTCGATATTATTCATGTTGTTAACTATCAACCCAATTATAAGCATGGCTTCCAAACGATTGAAAAATTTTTAAACATTCAGCAACTCGGGTTCAAACGTGCAATGCCTTATCCGTATACAGTTAACTATCATGCAAAGGAATTTCTATGCGCCATTAATGGATCCTTCACAGCATCAAAAATGGTAACTGACGAACAAGACATAAGAAAAATAAATTATTTCGAATTTAATACACTTCAGCAATTTAGACGTTACACACAAAATAATGATGAACGCTATGTTTCACCACGTACTATGGAAGTTCGTGACTTTTTATCTCCAATTGAACAAGCTACTTATAAAAAGTTGTCTGAACATCCATTAGGTGCCTTTTTAGTTAATATCCATTTTATTAACAAGCGAAAATTTAACGTCCAAACAACACAATTCAATGACATCGAAAATATTACACATACATTGCTCCGTGAAATTTTCAACTCAGGTTATTTATTCGTAGACGGGATTAATGCACAAACAGCAATGCGTACGTTAGATTTTCTACAGGAAATTACAAAAAGTTTTACGACCTTTAACGAGTGGACAACATGCATTGACACTCTTATTGCAACAAAGCAACAAGCTGAGGTCCAATTTGCAAACCGTAACTCATATGACAATGATGAGCATCGCTTGTATTCATTTTATCATGAAGTAATTGGCTATTTTTATAGTTCCGAAGAGGATCTGATTTTTGTAAAAAAAGGGATATTCAAAATCGAGCAATTATTCAACTTACTTTTCAACGGTACAGAAATTAACATTTCGCAATACGTTGAAATGTTAGAAGCTCACGTGACAAAAGATATTGTACCTTCGCTATCGGAAAATCTCGATAAAGAAATAGCAAAAAATATTTTATTAGCGCTGGAAGAATTAAAAGACGATACACTTGATCGATTAGACCGCAAGGATTTAATGCGAGGATTACGCTATTTTTTAGCACAAGGTGCAGACTCAGAAGATGAGTATGAAGCGGAACTATACAGTCATGTAGAACCTGGTACGATTGAAACGATTAGCTCATTATTAAATAGTGATGGTTTGCAATTTGATGACAATCGCGTAATTCATTTTAGCTTAATGGATAAAGAAGCATTTCCAACATCGCAACCACTTAATATTTGGCCACTTTCAAGGGATTCCTTTGATTTACTTTGCCAAAATAATGTGTATTTACATCAGTTACAGATGCGAAAAGAGCTCGAAGTTGAAATCGCATGCTATCAGTTTTATCTTATTATGTCGAACGCGGTTAAATTGAATTTCTCTATCGTTCGCCGTCTTAATGAACGAAAGCATTTAAAACGTTGCTTCTTCTTAAACTTTTTAACGCTTATTAAAGGATCCCAAAAACAAATAAATAGGCTTATACAAAAAGAAAAAAAACCAACTTACATAGAAGAGACGATTGGATTTAATGAGCGGCAATATGAAATGCTACCAGCACAAGTATTTAATCGCTGTCCAAAACGCTTTGTATATTCGTTATTAATCGATCGCCGCCCAACTTTTTATGATGGGTTCCATGAACCGTTTTTATTCCAGCAACTTATTGGATATGATCAAGTCTATGCAAAAAAACAAAACCGCCAAGATATGTTTGAGCAGTACCGAAGCTGGTTTCCCCACTGGTCGGAAACGAAAAAAAATGTGTATCAAACAGCGGCCATTGATTATGCAACAAAAACTCCTTATAAAATAAATCAACAATTCACGTGGGTTAATGGACGGAGATATCGTGATATTCGCATGCGGTTAAATTTATTTGGTTCCACTGCAGAGGGGGAATTAATGAATGGACGAGAATATAAAGTGAACGATGTTTCATTCACACGTCCTGGTGATAATTGTAAATACTGTTCATACCAATTTGTATGTAAAGAATCAAAACTATATATGCCATAAAAATTAACTTTCTACTAAACCAAGTCACTATACACGGGTTATGACAAAGTACTGCTTCTCTTTTAAGCAAAAGCCAGTATAAAGCACTTTCTTTTATGTGTGCATACAATTATGAAGAAACAATAAAAAACAAGCCTCCTTAAAGTGAAGTGACCCCTAAAAGTTAGACATGGTTATTTCATTAGGCAGCTTGATAAAAGTGAGTCCGGTATTGCACCGGGCTCATTTTTAATTTTGCCTTTATCCGTTTCGTATTATAATACTCTATATATTTTTCTAATTCTATTTTAAAATGTTCTACACTTTCAAACTCTTTTATGTAGAGGAATTCCGATTTCATGATCCCAAAGAAATTCTCCATTACTGCGTTGTCGTAACAGTTGCCTTTTCGAGACATACTCTGCACAATACCTCTTGATTCAAGTGTACGGACATATTGTTTCATTTGATAATGCCATCCTTGATCTGAATGCATCAATAGTTGGTGATGTTCAGGCAAACGTTCTAATGCTTTTTCTAACATCTCTGAAACAAGTGAATACACCGGTCTAGAGCCTATTGTATAGGTAATAATTTCACCATTATACAAGTCTAATACAGGTGATAAATAAAGTTTCTCTCCAAATAATTTAAACTCTGTGATGTCTGTTACCCATTTTTGATTCGGTGCATCTGCATGAAAATTGCGAGCTAAAATATTTGGTGCAATTTTACCGGATTTCCCCTTATAAGACTTATATTTTTTTATACGTACAACACACTTTAATCCAAGCTCTTTCATAATGCGCTGAACCTTCTTATGATTCACTTTCTGACCACGATTCGTTAACTCATCACGAATGCGACGGTAGCCATAACGACCTTCATTTTCCTCATAAATTGCTTTAATTTCAGCTTTCAAATCCGCATCTAAATCCGGACGATTCATTTTCTGTACTAAATCATAATACGTGCTTCGTGGAATATTAGCTAGCTCCACGAGTGCCTTCACCGAATATTTATGCCTTAATTCATAGACTACTTGCGCTTTATCTTGTTTCGTGATTTTTCCTTGTTTTGAACTAAGGCATTCAACTTTTTTAAGTACTCATTTTCCATTTCAAGCTGTTTAATACGTGCTTCAAGTGCTTCGACTGAAATTTCAACTGGTGCTTGTTTTGATTGTTTATTTGACTCTTTTTTCATGGATGGACGCCCCTTTTTCTTTGATTGAAGGGCATCAATTCCTTGTGCTTCGAGTTGTTTTTTCCAAGCAATAATCGTTGAATAGGCAGGGATGTTAAAGATAGCTGCCGTTTCAAACAAGGACGTACCGTTTTCAATCATAAAATTTAGTACGTCTAGTTTAAATTGTTGGGTGTAATTTGTATACCGTTTTAGAAAAGCTTCCGCACCATTCTGCTTATATTGGTTTACCCAATTCAAAATTACGGTGTCTCTTATACCAATGACTTTACCTATTTCTCGATAACTTTCATTTCCGTTCAAATAACGTAGAACGATTTGTATTTTTTCATCAGCTGTAAATTTAGCCATAGAAAAACTGCACCTCCAATTGTTAGACTGTGTCTAACAATTGGAGGTGCAGTTCAAAAGGGGCTTGTTTTTTATTGTCTTATATTCCCACCGAAACAGCTCTTGGTTTCGATTGCCTACTTAAAGAATTCCAATATAACCATATGATACTTCGTAAATTTTTAAAACCATTTCTAATACAATATAGAAGATGTGGCATAATTTTCTGATCTACTTTTATTACAGCTCTAACATGATAACTGAATATTGGTTATAATTGCTTTTTATTAGAATTTATCTCTTCTTTTTTTTAGCTCTTGCACTCTTTCATCGATTTTTTCCTGATCCTTTATTAAATTTTGATAAGCATTTAGATAAATTTGGTTATGAAAAGGAATGGATACTTGTATAATTTTTTTAAATAACCACTGCCAAGCCCCGTAATTTTTTCTTAGTAGATTTGCAGGCAACCCATAATTGACTTCTGCCTTTAACTCTACATTCAATCCTTCCAAGACATCTTGATATTCACTTATTATCTCCCGGTTTTTTTCAGGGGAATCAGAAACAACATTTATTAATTCTCTAACTCTCAATAGCTTTTCTTCGGAAGCGAATTCAAACCAAGGTTTATTAGTAATAGGATCGATTAAGTCAGTTAATAAAGCAAACCCAGCAATCTCTGCATAATATTGTCCTTTAAACTTCAAGAAAATATCTTGGGTTACCTTTTCCCTATAACTATCTGAATCTAATTGGTTTGGATCTATAAAAATATCTGATAAAAAACTTTCATTTTCAAATTGGAGTTTAACTAAAACATAAACATCCGCAAATACTTTTTTCTTCTCGACAAGTAACCATTGATTCCCTACCTTCGTGCTCTTAATATCTACTTTTAGATTTGAAATACGTTTTTTCTGTGAATAATAAAGTATTTGTACATCGTTACCTCCATCTGTCACCGTTGTTCCTTTGTATATTTTGGTATCTATTTCAAAAGTAAAATCATGAAGAACACTGCAAAAATCACTAAAAGTAAATTCGGCTAATTTACCTTCTATTACATCAATAAAATAATCTCCATTGCTTCTTGCTGATCTTTCCTGATTCTGAAAATCAAACTTTGTCATTTCTGAACCGTTGGGAGTTAGCGTATTGATAGCAAATCTTATACATTTCCTTAGGTCGGCCTCTTTTATTAAAATTTTATCAAAAGCTTTACTCTCACACTTAACCTTAAGTTTAAATATGTCTAATATGCTATTTTCTAAATATCCCAAATTACGACTATTGTATTTAGGGTCTATATTTTCATTCCGTAATAATATGGTTAAAGTATCATTTTCTAAAGATATTGGAAAAGACCCTGTGTATTTTCTTCTACAATGTTCATTTACTAATGAATTTAAAATCTGATCCCAACCAGCTCTTATCTGTTCTATTTTCATATATTTCTACTCTCTCCTTTAAATTACTTACATTTCCAAAATCACTTTGTTATGTATACCATTGTTCTATAGCACCTACTGAATTCTTTGTTGAAAAGAGACTATCCTCGATATGATATAATTTTCTGTCTTTTTAATTTACCGCCTTATTTTTTCCGGTTCAGTTCATATTTTCAAATAGATTACGGAACAAAATATAGACTAGAGTTAATTGAAAATGATGCAGATTTATCTATTTAATTTGTTAAACTATCTTTTTCACTTATGTGAAAGTTAATTTCTATTTTTAACAAAGTTTCTTTTTTAGAGATAAAAAACAAATCATTATCCTGCTTCACAATTCGCTCGAATCTACCATCATGGTAATGAAGAACCTTATGGTGAAACGGACAAACAACAATTGCATTCAAATAATGATCTAACATATCATCAAAAGCATGTTCATCATTTTCTACTAAATATTTAGTTGATAACGCCTTTATATGATGTACTTCTACATAATAAGTACCATCTTCCTTACGTATTAGAGGAATGAGATTTTCTTTTCCACAGAGTTGACATCGATAACCGTAAAGCTCTTTAAGTTTTCTTACTAGTTGCTTATTTCTTTTAGTTTTTTCCAATAAAGATGTTTCCCTTTCCATATTCCCCTGGATATTTTCTAATTCTGCTAGAATTATATCTTTAAAATTATTCAAATTAGTTTCATATGAATTCAAAAAAGTCACATTGCTTTCAACACTAAATACCCTTTCAAATCCTAAACCTTGAAGCAATTCTTCTAAAGTAATGCCTCTTCTTTTAGCAAAGGGATAAAGCTTTCTATATAAATTTGAATCACTTTTCAACAATACCTTTTGATCTGATCCTTCAATTAAATACCTTCTGATTTCTTGCTTATACCCCTCCATCTTGGAGTCATAACTGGAATTTAATCTGCTATCTACCTTTATATAGCCAAAAAACTCAAAAAATTCATCAAGAGACATATTAGCCCTATGAGCTCTGTTGGTAAATCTATAGTAATGCTCAGCATTGTGTGGTAAATAAACATAATTCTCTTTAGTAACATATAATTTAATAATGTCTTCTATTTCTTTGTCTGAAAATGTTCTCCCGTCTGTAACACCAGCATATCCATGCAGTTTACAGTATTCTTCTTCAGAGACACCATGTTTTCTACATTGTTGTCTAATCTTATTTCTAATAACAGTATCTACATAAACAAATGAACTTCCCATAATTGTAACTGGTTTCATTCCTTCTCTTACCTCAAAGTCGATTTCTGAAAAAACATCTAACCTTTGTGTTTTAATTAACCAGTTTATTTCTTCTGAAAAATTGAATACTACTTTTGTTACATTTTCATTCACGACAATAATTGCAACCCGTTTGTAGTTAGTACGAATAGCAATTGTTAGATTCTCATTATGAATTGTGAACAATTTATTTTCAATCATATCTTTAACTACTACTTGTTCTTCTAGCGTAAGATTATTTGTTATCCATTCTGTCCCCACAGTATCCTTACTTAATTTACTACTGATAGCTTGTCTACTAATCCCTTGCCATTGAGCAAGATCAGATTGTGATATCCCGTATTCATCTATTAAAAGTCTAGCAGTTATTGCATCAAAAGTAGAACTTATTCCTCTATGCCCTGTTACATAAGTAAATCCCAGCTCCTCTAGGAATTCTTTAATATTTTTACTTTTTTCTTGTGCTGTAACTCCTATTAACCGATATAAGCTAGCATGTGTTGAGCTTAATTTTTCAACAACACGTGTCGGATACAATTTTAAAAGCTTATTAGTTATATAAGATTCCATTTTCCCCTCCCCTTTCTGCCCCTACTAATAAATTATCATTAATAATTATATTCCTCTTGTAATTTAAGAAAGTAGCTCTTCAAATTTCCAGTCAGTTTTAGCTGTTTCAAGTCTTAAATCTCTTATTATTTGTCCCCTAATTAATAGAATTTCCCTTGATTAAGTTTGTGAGTAATATTTTCGCCATCTTGTGCTATGCTAATAACTTAAAACAAACCTTCTGCACTACTTTTTTCAGTAGTCTAATAATCCGGCTAAATATAAATCACACTATATACAACGCACTATATAAATATAACAAATTTAAAATTTCCCATCAATTTCAATCAATTAAAGGATTGCAGTTGAATTAACAATCAGTAAAATTCTACTCTCTGTCACTTAAACGATAAAATAGGTTATAATAGTACATTATGGTGAACTTTCTACTTTGTATCTTTTTATAAAAATTGATTTAACAAAAAACATGGATTCCTTACCATGCCTTTTCTCTCTACCTTATAGTTCTAATTAAAAAAATTAGATACCCAGTTGTTTCCTTAAAATGTTAAAATAACCTCTTTATGAAAAAATAAGCATATTCTTGTTTATAATAAAATTATAAAAGGGTATCTAGTTTACTTTAGTGCAAAACTTAATGAACGAAGCCCAACCCTCGTTCCCCTAAAATACTAACTTACGTAGACACATTCATATATTAACAAACGACATATTGTGTCTGTTCTAATTTTATCCTCATTACCCTATCATTTTTTAAATAACCATCCCTTACAATTTCCACTACTAACTTCTACATAGACTGAATATTTTACTATAACCTATCGGTCATTCTCCTCTAAAAAATATTGACTGTAATCGCACAAACAGCCAATATATTTAGTATCATTTGTTTTCGAAAAGTTGTAAATCATCAATCTATTGACTTTTTAATAAAATATGAATAAATGAAATAGAAATTGAATTTATTCATATAATACATATTAGGAGTGATAAATAAATGAACTCACTTTCCTTTCTCGCAGAAGATTTCTTAAAAAAATACGGTAATTATCAATTGCAGGAACTAATGTTTTATACTAAATATAAGAATACCCCAGAAAAACTTATTCACTTGATAGCATGGTCAATAACCTCAAGTGGCAAAACACATCCGCATCAGTATCGCATAAAAAGAACAGTTAAAGAGCATGTGGAAAAATATTTATTAAATAACTATGATAAAATACAGCAAATCAAAGACTTTGATACTTTAATGAAATTGTTTAGAGGTATAACTGGAGTAGGTTCATTAACCTCCTATGATATGGCAACAAGACTGGGCTTCTGTTTTGGTATTACTCCGAAAAAAATTTACCTTCATCGAGGTACTTACATAGGGGCCAAAAATCTTCTTGGTAACAAAGTGACTGGGCGCAGTTTCTTAAAACTAAAGGATTTACCAAAAGAGTTACACCATTTAACCCCTCTACAAATTGAGGACTTCTTATGCATATATAAGGAGGCTTTTTTAAACATAAACAAACTTCCAAAACCTTGTAGCAAAGAAATAACAATCAAACCAAAAGTTTGCTAAATAAAATACATTATAAATTCCAACAAATTCTTCAACTAAACTACAGTGTTAGTTAAAGATGAAAATCAACATCGTTTTGACCCTTTTATAAAAACGAAACACCCTATTAGAAAAGTCCGATTTATGCTGGCTATAACTTACTACTATCTCTCTCATTAAAAATTAAAAACAAGATGAAAAGTACCTTTAAGGGTAATACACTTACCAAAAGTTTCCGTTATTCTGATTATAGAAACAGATAAGGAGGCTTTTTTTGTGAGCGAAAAAGAAATATTTCAAGATTTCTTAAAAAAAGTTCTCATTTCTAAGTTATTGGAAAACGTGGACAAGCGTTTAAAAATATTAGGGATAGAACAAAAAAAGCTAAGTGAAGATGTTGGTTTTGGTTACAACGAATTTAACAAAGATATAAGAGGAAGTAGAGACATTTCCCTTTCTAAGTTCATTCGTTACTGGATGTATTTAAATAAGTTAGATGAAGCCAAAGGCCTTACTCCTCCTTCATTGGATGATTTACTAGATCAAGATATCATCAAAATTACAGAAGTTCTTTCTCTTTTGGCCACAGAAGAGAGTGTAGCTCCAACATTAGAAAATGAAACAAATCTTGTTCTTGTCTTAAAAGTATACTTGGCAGCATTAAAAGAAAGTCCAGCAATAGACGTTCGCAACAGACAAACATTAGAGCATCTATTGAATTCTACTAATAGACCGGAGGAGCAATAATGTCAGAAAGAAAAGTATGGTTCATTACTCGCCCAGAAAGAGACCCCAAATTTCATGCATTGGCACTTAGTGCATTAAAAGAAGCAACAAGCAATTTTCAAAATCGCTGGAAAGGAAACCGAGACCTTCATAAGCGATACGAAGAAGTGTTGGGAAACAAAGGATTGAAAAAACCCAATATTAGTAATGATGGCTCAGGTGGACGTACTTGGGTAGCAATGTTAAAAACTTTCGCTTATGTGTATGTAAACGAAAATGGTTATTTAGTACCCACAAAAGTAGGCGAAGCATTATTAGCCCGAAATAATGTATTTGAAAATACATCTAAACAGATTCTTACTTTGCAAATACCAAATGCATATTTCTTAGAATCTGGTTTCCGACCAAAATATGCATCACATTTTAAAATTCGTCCAGCTCGATTCCTAATTAAATTAACCAATCAGATTTCCTTAGATTACTATGTGACCAAGGAAGAAATAACTTATTTTGTATTAACAGCATCTCACGATAATCAATTACATACTGTAACACAAAACATTCTGCGATTCCGCAAAGCGAATGAACAAGAAAAACGACAAATAAAAATTGATATTGCAGAGCAATATGAACATCGTACCCGTTCTGACAGCGCTGCTCGGGATTTTGAAACCGCTCACTCTGATGTAGCGCATACATTTATGTTGCTTTGTGACTACACACAACTAGTAGAGTATATTCGAGGAGAATGTTTGCGTGTTAATCCTTCTTACTGCATAGAGACGACACAGCGAATAGTGGAATTAGATGTTCGTTATCCTTTTAACAACCGTTATCAATTCTCTTTAGAGCGAATGGCGGAAAATAATGGATTAGACATCAATAGCTATAAGGCAACTCGCTTCCATGGTGAAAAACCTGCTACAAATAAGGGGAAAAATGAATTACTTATTCAAGAAGCTTTATCCCAATATCCTATTATATCAAAGGATAACAAAACTGAAGTTGTAGAATCACTAAAAGCAGTAGGAATAAGAAACAATGAGGCTCTATTGATTGTCGAAGAGAAATTGAAGGAAGAAGAAATTTCATTCTTCTCAAATGGAGATTTTTATGAAGCATATCTAGCTGAAACAAACAACCTTGCATTCGAGGATAAAACTGGCGTAATTTTAAAAGAACTAGGTTTTGAAGTTATTATGCGTCCAAAATCTACAACAGGTGATCTAACAGAAATTGAAATTGGTCTTTTATATGGACAAGATGGTTTCGGACTAATTGATGCTAAAAACTATCGCGGTAGTAAATTCTCTCTTCCATCCAACCTTGCTTCTCATATGGCAAGTGAATATATCCCAAACTATGAGGGGTACGAAGGTAGAAAGGTAAGCTTTTTCGGTTACATTGCAGCTGACAAAATCGGAGGAGAAAAGAACCTAGAAAAAATTACGGAGAAAACCAAAAATCACATTGATGGTCGTGAAGTAAAAGGATTTATAATGAATGCCAAAACGTTACTAGCGTTCCTAGATTACTGTATAGAAAATAATCTTTCACAAGAGGAAAGAGTGTCTTTATTCTTACGCGCTATTACCAATAAAGGATATGCTACATTTTCTGCCTTGCATCAAACAATTACTACAGAATAACAAAAGAAGAGGTCATTTCCTATTATGGGAAAGACCTCTTTTTTCCTTAGTTTTATACAAGTACTGGTAAATCTTGTTGCCCTAATAACTGATCCACGTCCCATTTTGGTTGTGTGCATTCATACTCTATGCCAGCCAACGTCTTTAGTACTGATTCTACAATGACTTTTGCTGCCTTCGGAGGCACAGCCATTCCAATTTGCTGACGAACTTTTTCTTTTCCACCTAGGAATACAAAATCATCTGGGAATGTTTGAATTCTAGCTCGTTCGCGATTCGTTAATGCACGAGGTTCATCCCAATGATAACCATGGGTTCCACCTCCACCACTTCCCGTAATCGTATAAGAAGGTAAATTAGGATTTAATCGTTTATAAATCTGGCTTAACTTTGCACCTTTGACATTTAAACGAAGAGGTTCTGGAATACCTTCATACCATGCATTTTCACCCGGAGGAATATGATTTAGCATATCAATTACTTTCTGAGTATGCCTTGTAAACTCATGATTTGCAGCATCTTCTGGAATATTTTCTAACGCTTGTGAAGCTGTAACGTACGGATGCTCTCTACCTGGTCCATGAGTTGGCGCAGGTACTCGATATTCAATGTCTATATCATTTCTAATTCCAACAATAATAATACGATGTCTTGCTTGTGGAACGCCGTATTCTTCAAATTTATATAAATGTGGTGTGATTTTATATCCTGCATCTCTCATTTCACGCAAGATTTGAACGAATGCACCACCATCATTTGCACTTTGTAATCCACTTACATTTTCAGCAATAAACCATTGTGGTTGATGATGTTTTAATACTCGGATACCATAGCTATACAGTGGACCATAATCTCCATCTATTCCTTTCTGTTCTCCTACAATACTAAAGTCATTACACGGAAACCCAAAAACAAATGCATCAATTGGTCCCAATCGTGTCTCTGTCTCTATATCTAATGTACGAACATCTTGAACAATCACTGTATCAGGAGCTGTTGGGCAAATATTATTCGTGTATGTTGCCGCTGCATCTGGACAAATTTCATTCGACCAAGTATGTTCCACTTTATATTCTTCTCCATTTGCATCTACAACTCTTGCCATACGAGCACCAGCTGCGAAACCACCAGGACCATTAAAAAACTCACCTTTGCGATAAATCGGCATCTTTTTCCCTCCTATACAGAATTTGATACGTATTTTCTTGTGTATTTTATTGTATCCTATTCCATTTTCTTTTAGCAACCAACAAAAACCTTTCTAGTCATACAAAATAGGTTATTATTCCATTCATTTGAAAACAAAAAAGATAAGAAAAGACGTTTTTGACATAAATTACGACTTTTTTGTCAGTTATATATCCTTGTTAATACTAATGTAATTTTACTGAGATATCAATATTTAAGTATCTATACAACATTAATGATAGAAATATTTATATAACAGAGCAAAAAAATAAATTCATTTTCTTCTTTCTTCATTCCTTGTACATATGGAATGCTTGCCAAAATCACAATCATAAGTGTTATAATAAGAAAATAGTTATAAGTTGATAAGGTGTTGAAAACATGAAACTCATTAAAAAATTAGGAGAACGCATTCGATTCTTAAGAAAAGAACAAAAATTAAGCCAAGAGCGTTTAGGAGAATTATCAAATATACATACTAACCATATAGGTGCTATTGAACGTGGTGAAAAAAACGTTACAATAGAAAGCTTAGCAAAAATAACAAAGGGATTAGGTATTACTTTAGAAGACCTTTTTCGAGACTTTTAACCGATAAATAAACAAGACAAGTTAAATCCGATGAATAGAAATAACATTAAATTTAGTTGTACATACTACCTATTTCAAAAAATATTATTAAAAATCACGTAGTACTAAAATGAATAAACGGGATCTCTGCTATTTAATCAACATATATCCCCTTGCATTTTGCAATATTTACCTTTCTTGCAACTCAAAAATATTATATGGACAAACACGTGGAACAATGCAGAAAAAATATCCGTTCCATCTGAAATGATTGATAATGAATCATTAAATTAACGGGAAAATTCCGAATCACTACAGCCTACAAGATTTTCAAATTTAATTACATCAAGATTATATAAAGCTATTTTCACATAAAAAAGAAACCAAGATTCCTGCAATACTGCTGGAATCTGATTTTTGATGAACGTTTATTTTACATTCTCACTTCATTACATGATGATTATAATGCCACTCAAAATAAGGTGCCGCCTCTTCCTTCCAATACGAACAAAACTTGTTATCATACTCTCCAAGTAATGCACCTACACGTCCCTCATAAGGAACAGCATTATCCATCATATCCGTACGCCTAAAATAACCAGAAGAATCCACTACAAGGAGCCCTTTTTCAAACAACATATCACACCCTAAATAACAAAGTGGCATAACCACATTGACATCTAGTTTTTCCTCATTTGAACAGTGCGAACGCTTTTTTATATGAGCCGTTGCAATAAAATCTGGTGATAATTTCGTTTGGCAGCAACCGCATACCACCGCTTTCTCACCATTGAATAAAAATTCCCTTAGCAAACTTTGTTCAACACGATACTTACGCTTCGTATCACGGTTAAGCTCCTTATTATTCTCTAGTGCTAACAATGCTTTTAAAATCTCTTCACGTGAGCGCTTCTCACTAGATGCTTCCAAAATAGCAACATGCGAGTCTACATATTCACCTTCAAGATCAAATGCATCAATAACCTGCAAGCTCTGTTCATGACTTAATACACGGAAACCCATCACTGGGAAATCCTCCGATTTTCCATATACAACCTCATTAAATCTTACAACCGACAAGTTATATGGATGGATATCTTGTAGTATGTAAACGTGCTCGAAAATTGGATTTCCCCATAAATGTTCACTTAACCCAGGAGAATGCAACTTATACGCAACGATGGCCCGGTTATAAAAATGCTTATCTTGATAAAATAGCACAAAATCACCAAGTTCTAACTTATCATACTGCTTTTTCGTTGCATCATTTGCACCCGACTTCACGCCCCAAACAGCGCACTTCCCCTCAGGGAAAATTGCCCGTAAATCCGCAAGCTCTTCTGCCTTCACATATTCCGCAAATTCTTCAACATCACGTAACTGACGAATCGTATTTTTAAAATTAGTTCGTGCCACTTTATCGCTTGTTGGCTGCAGTACAACATTGAAATCTCCATAAGTAGCAAGTCCATTATGGGTAATCTCCATCACTGGCGTTGCATCCTTCTTAATAACACTAATCGTATCTGCTGTTAATGGGTTCACTAAGTACTCCTGTGATACCTTATAATGATTTGCAAGTCTTTCCAAATGTTTTTTTGGAATCGTACCTTTCTTCGTCCATAACGAAACCGCCTGAGTCGAAATACCTAGAATTTCCGCAACATCCTTATTCTTTTGACCTTTAACATTCATTAAATAGTGTAAGCCTGTCATTACTTGTTTCATTCCAATTTCTCCTTCACAAAATACAGGTAACGGTGACCAAAAGATTACTCTTTTGACCACTATTATGTTTAAATTAATTTTAATAAAGCTGTCGCTTTTTCATCAATAAAAACTTCCAAACGTCTTAAAACATTTTTTTTCAATTCTCCTCGTGTGATTTCATTAACCTCTGGTGTAAGCAAGTTGATTTTCGTTAACGAATCAACTGAACAGAAATATAGATTATTAAAGTTACGACTATCATCCGATGGAGAGTTCCATAGCAAACTTGCCACTTTTGGATTGTGAAAGCCACACTCAACTTCCGCACGTAAAAAATAACACCAATCTGTGTAAAACCATATATCAAACCCCTTGTTAATCATCTTATATTGATTATCCGTCCAGCCATAATCGTTACATCCCCATGCAAGAAAGCGTTTCGAGGGAAAAGCTTGTTCTAAACACTTATACTGCTCTTCAGTTAATGCTTTTTGTAAATCATCTAGGCAAACCGACTGAAGTATTGTACGCTTCACATTTTCCATACCACCTGTTGGTTGTAAAACTACACCTTTCTTCTTACTTCCTACTTCTCCATTTTGATATAATTTCATTATATATTACCTCCAAGTTTTTATTTATCACATTAATTCTTTACATGCTAATATAACGAATTATTTGATACAATTGATTTGATTATTATTTAAACTTGTTTTTTTCAAGTTTATAACCACCTATACAAAACCCTTATATAC
>NZ_JBMOWC010000048.1:0-34781 GCF_049310765.1 Bacillus sp. PSXD-155
CCCATTTTCCGAAGAGTTGCGGTCACTCTTCGATATCCATATCGTAATTTATGCCGAAGACAAACATCCTTTATTTTCTCTTCTATCTCATCTCTTAGATCCACTGTTCGTTGTAACCAACGATAAAATGTAGACCGGGGTAATTCTAATACATTACACAATTCTTTTACCGTTAGTTTTGTTTTTAAATCGGTCCATAAAGTAACTACAGTTTCCGGGTTCAACTCCTTTCGATTTCCAGATACTTTCCCCATATCAGTAATTTTGTTTTTAACTGTTTATTTTCTAACCGTAGCTGTTCCAATTCATTTAACTCTTTTGGCCCTTTTCCATAAGAATATTGTTTTCCTACAGGTTGTTGAAAACGGTACGTTTGACCGGTACGATACCACTTCATCCACGTCTTAATTTGGGAAACATTTTTAATTCCAAGCTTCTCCATAATGGTCCGATTGGAATATCCATCCTTTTTCATTTCAATCACTTTCCACTTTATTTCTTCTGGGTAATGAACTCTTGTCTTCAAACCAAAAACACCTCCATTGAATTTGCATACTTAGTATGCGAATTCAGGAGGTGTTTTTTTCATGTACCACTATTCGGGTTCCCTTCACTTCATCTTCTAATGATTTAGCATTATTTAGACGCCGTGAACTAGGCTTTGTCTTTCAATCCTTTAACCTTATGAATACGCTAACTGTAAAAGAGAATATTGTTTTACCACTTACATTAGATAATGTAAGTTTGAATGAAATGAACAACAAAGTAGAAGTCATTTCCAAAAAACTAGGGATTGAACAGATTTTAAATAAAAGAACCTATGAAATTTCAGGAGGACAAGCTCAACGAACCGCCATTGCTCGTGCCCTTATTCATTCTCCTCAATTAATATTAGCAGATGAACCAACAGGAAATTTAGATTCAAAAGCGGCAAATGATGTCATGGAACTCCTAAAGAAATTAAATCAAGATCAACAAGTAACTATGATGCTAGTGACACATGATCCCGTAGCTGCGAGTTACTGTGATCGAGTAATCTTCATTACAGATGGATCTTTTTATAATGAAATTTATTGCGATGACAATCGTTCAAAATTTCACAAAGATATTACAGATGTACTATCTTTACTAGGAGGTAATTAACATGAATTTTCGTCAACTTGTATATAATAATGTCACTCGTAATAAACGATTATACCTTGGACATTTTTTGAGTAGTACATTTGCCGTGATGATTCTATTTACTTTTGAATTGCTTGCATTTCATCCTAATTTCACTGGAAATCTTGTATCGACCAGTGAAACCATGAGTTCTTTAAGTACAAAAGGATTTAAAATTGCTCAATATCTAATTATATTTTTCTCCTTCTTTTTCATTCTCTATTCTATTACTATGTTTTTAAAAACAAGGAAAAAGGAATTTGGGATTTTATTACTCCATGGCATGTCTAACGCACAATTAAAAAAGCTAATTTTCATGGAAAATATGTTAATTGGATGTTCTGCAATTATTGTTGGGATTGGACTTGGATTAGTTTTTGGAAAATTAATCTTACTGATAAGTGGTTCCCTTTTCCTGTTAAAAGGTGGGCTTCCATTTCATTTTCCTACTAATGCAATTTTAGTGACATCTCTTATGTTTTTTATTTTATTTATACTTATCTCTTTTTTCACTGTACGAGTAATGAAGGTATCACAGCTAATTGAACTCATGAAATCTGAAGAAAAACCAAAAGCGGAACCAAAGTCATCTAAATGGCTAACTTTCTTCTCAATTCTTTGTATTTGCATTGGATATGCCTCAGCGTTTTATTTGGATATAGCATTTAAAAAAGGAATTGAGATATATGTTCTATTACTATGTGTTTTCTTAACTGTATTAGGAACATACTTTTTATTTACTCAGCTCAGCTTTTATGTCATTACAATATTGAAAAATCGTCAATACACTTTCTTTAAAAAAACCAATATGTTAATGCTTTCAGAGTTAACATATCGAATGACAGATAACGCACGAACACTCTTTCTAGTAAGTATACTTTCCGCAGTTGCCTTTACCTCTATTGGTGCTTGCCTTTCTATTGGAAATGGCGCATTAGCGGAAGTTAACAGTCCTTATGCATTTGAATATAAATCATATAAACACAACAAGGAGGAGGCATTTCATATTTCTCAAATAGAGAAACAATTACATAATGATGGATTCTCATATAAATTAGTAACTTCTACTGGTTTTAATACAACAAGTCACGCAACACCAATTATGAAACTGACTGATTACAACGCAACTGCCAAAACACTAGGATACCCAGCAGAAACGTTAAATAAGGAAACAGACAGTCTAATCCTGCCATCAAAAATGTATCTGAGAGTAGCTCCTCAAGAGAAATTAAAGAAACTGTCTTCATCCCTTACACTGGAACACGGTACTATGAATTATAATTTTTCTGATAATAAAATATTAATGGATAATATTATCAGCTCATCTGATAATTTTTCTGTCGTTGTTTCGGATTCAATGTACGAAACAATGCTAAATACACAGTTAGGAGAAGCAAAGATCGATCAGTATATAGACTATCGTTTTTTAATTAAAAACATGTATGAAACAGCAGATATGGCTAAAAAACTTACAAAGATAATTCCAAATGATTATAGAAGCGGACGCCCACCTTTTATATTTGATTCCCCGGTATTAAAATGGTTAGAAGGTAAACAAGTGAATGCGATACTATCTATTCTCAGTGTACTAGTAGGTGTTGTATTTTTTATATTTACAATTAGTTTCTTATACTTCCGTTTATTTACAGATTTAGATCGAGATAAAAGCCAATTTCAAATGCTTTCTAAATTAGGGTTAACTAAAAGAGAGATAAAAAAAATTGTAACCCAACAAATTAGTATATTATTTTTTATACCTATTGTGATTTCTGTTCTTCATATTAGCGTGGCCTTCTTGGCAATAAGGTTTTTAGCGCAGAGCAGACACATAGACTTACCTATTGCAGGAAATTCTATTCTCATATTCACGAGCTTTATTAGTGTACAAATAATTTACTACCTTATTATTAGAAGAAGTTATTTACGTCAAATACTTCATTCCATAAATTAAAGTGGAAAATGAGAGAAATGCTGGTGGTATTCCGTATATATACCTCCTACTTAAAGTCACTTTTTCAGTAAGCTAATTAAATTCTTTGTTTTACTAATGGAGTAGCACCACATCTCTATCAAGCAAAGAAAACAAAATTCCTACTAAAATGAAAAAATACGCTATTCTTTCTGCAGAATCACAGGAAGGGATAACGTATTTTTTGCTTTATGGATAATGTAAAATCTTAGCTTGACGGCGATGGGGTACCGCCAGCATTTCGGAAAAAAACCACGCTAAGCAATTTGGGATAAGAAAAGAGCCGAATTTTAACCTGTTAAGAGTAAATCGGCTGTTTTCTATTCAAAACCTAGTTGTTTGTAATATCAAAAGAAAATGTTTCTTTTATTCCCTTTTCCCCGTCAGCAGTGATTTTTATTGCTCTTGTTTTAGGTAAACGTTGAACCCAATTTAATTCTAATAGTCTTTCTAGAAGTGCATTCCCTAATGCTCCCGCAAGGTGGTGACGTCTTTCACTCCAATCTAAACATTTGTGTGTGAATGAACGACGTTTTTTCCTAACCTTTTCAAGATCAATTTGAAAAGTTGTAAAGAATGACTCTCCTTTTTCAGTAACAGTAAACCCGTCCTTTTCTTCATAAATAACACCTATTTTAATTAAAGAATCTGTTAATTGTACGCCTAAATTTCCCGCAAGATGATCATAACATGTTCTTGCAAAACGCATCGCTTTATCTTCTGAAGCCTGTTTTAATGATTTAATTTCAATTGGCGGAGCTATTGATAAAAATGACTCCATAACTTGAGCAACTTCCTGATTTCGAATCCCATAATATCGATGTCTTCCCTGTTTTTCAACCGTAACTACATTCGCATCGACCATTTTTGTTAAATGGAAACTAGCCGTCTGTGGTTTGATTCCTGCCATATATGCTAATTCGCTTGCAGGATGGAATCTACCATCTAATAAGACTGTTAATATTGCTGCACGAGAAGCTTCACTGACAAGGGTAGCAATCATTGCTACATTTGGATTTGCATTCATTTTAATTCCCCCTAATGTAATCCATATTTCGATGATAATCGAAATGTTTATATTCTACAATAAATAAGGAAGAACATATGAATAGGAGGAGAAATAAAGATAAAAAAATGGCTCATGTTCCAAATACAGAAATTATTAAACCTAAAATTCTATACTACGGAACTCCTGTGATTTTACTAAATTCGCTAAATGAAGATGGAACAGTAAATATCAGCCCTCTGTCATCATCATGGGCATTAGGAGATTGTATTATATTAGGGATTGGACTTGGCGGGAAAGCGATTGAAAATTTAGAACGACATCCTGAATGTGTAATCAATGTTCCGAGTCCTTCATTATGGGAGAATGTTGAACAGTTAGCCCCCTATACAGGGAAAAATCCCGTTCCAGATTATAAGAAAAAGAATGGATTTACATATGAAAAAGAATGGATTTACATATGAAAAAGAAAAATATGATATTAGTAGATTAACACCTACTAAGTCTAAATCGGTAAAACCTACTCGAATTATGGAGTGTCCAATTCAAATTGAGGCAAGGGTGAAACACATTCGAATTCCTGATTATTCTTCTGATTTTGCAATTGTTGAGACACAAGCTATACATGTGCATGCTCACAAGGAAATCATTATTGAAGAAAATCATATTGACCCAAATAAATGGAGCCCACTTATATATAATTTTCGTCATTACTTTGGTCTTGGTAACCAGTTAGGTAAAACCTTCCGATCCGAATTATAAATAAATATATTATCTTTTAAAGGGGACAATCTTTTCCTAATTGCAGTTAAATATTGTAGTAAGAAACCGAATTCCACCTGTTAAGGAATTCGGTTTCTTTATTATTTTTTCTTTTGCAATGATATAAAATGTTTATTAGAAAAGGAGAATAAGGATATATAATTTAAAAATAAGACAAATATGTTGAGAAAACTCGGAATGGATTGAATATTTACATGTGCTTATTTATAATTGATTAAGAGTTGGATTAGTAATCTGTCATCTGTTCCTTTTTTAAAGAAGATTGATCTCAATCTTCTATTTTTTTGTGTTTTTTCCTCTTCTCTCGAAAAAAGGAAAAAGAATTACTTAAGAATTGTGGAAATTACTTGCTTGTAGACTAGTTGTTGCTTACCATGAACCATCATTTTTTGGTGTGATATAAACCATAAGTTTTCCGGATTGGCAAGGTTATGGTTCTTTTTATTTATGGTAAACTTATGCTTCCGGTAATTTTGATGTTTTTGAATTAAAGCTAAGAAGGAATTCTTCAACCTTGGTACCAAAAATCACCTATTATGAGCTCACAAAAGATTTTAAGTACTTTTAATTATGGATTTAAAACAAAGTTAAACCTTTTATATGTGGACTTTTGATAATGTAGGATTTTTTCTTATTAAGCAAACGGGCCATTTTATTGAATAATTCTAACCGTTTCCTCTAGAAACGGTTAGAATTATTCACTCGTATTTCTTTAAAACAATAGCTGCATTATGACCTCCGAAACCAAATGAGTTAGATAGACCTATATTTATTTTCACTTGGCGAGCAACAGATGGTACATAATCCAGATCACATAATGGATCAGGGTTTTCTAAGTTAATTGTTGGAGGAACTATACCTTCCTTTAAGCTCATTGCTAAAGCAATTGCTTCAACTCCACCAGCTGCCCCTAACATATGACCCAACATAGATTTATTAGCTGTTACCGGAATCTGATAAGCTTGTTTTCCAAACAGCTGCTTAATAGCCATCGTTTCAGAGATGTCCCCCACTTTTGTACTTGTTGCATGGGCACTAATAACATCAACTTCTTCAGGCGATATATTGGCATTTTTTAAAGCAGATCTCATTGCAAGATAAGCACCTTTACCTTCCGGATGTGTAGCTACGATATGGTGCGCATCTGAACTTGCACCATATCCAATGACTTCTGCATAAATCTTTGCCTCTCTACGTAAAGCGTGAGATAAAGATTCTAAAATTAAAATTCCAGCTCCTTCTGACATGACAAATCCATCTCGATTTTCATCAAATGGACGACTAGCCTTAGTAGGATTATCGTTTCTTGTTGATAATGCTGTAGCGTTACCAAAGCTGGCTATTGATAAGTCTATTATAGCTGACTCTGTTCCACCCGCAAATATAACGTCAGCTTCCCCATAACGAATTAGTCTAAAGGCTTCTCCGATAGCTGTATTTCCAATTGCGCAAGCAGAAACAGGTGACATAGAAGGCCCCATCGCATTCCACTTGATACTAATTTGTGCTGCAGCAGCATTAGACATTATGGCAGGTACTAGAGTTGGGCTGACTCTTCTTGGTCCCTTCTGCCTAAACGCATCAACATTTTCAATCAAGGTTTCAATCCCTCCGATACCTGAACCTACGTATACGCCTAACCTTTCTACATCTATACGATCGAGGTCTAACTTAGAATCTGACCAAGCTTGTTCAGCTGCAGCCAAAGCAAATTGAGAAAAACGATCTAAACGCCTTGCTTCTTTCTTTCCTAAAACTTCATCTGCATCAAAATCTTGGACGATACCCGCAATTTTTGTTTTATGATTGGTAACATCGAAAGTATCGATATTGACTATACCAGATTCCCCTTTAATTAGATTGTTCCAAAATGTTTTGATGTCGTTTCCTATAGGAGAAACTACTCCCATACCAGTAATCACAACTCTTTCCACTTTGCATTCCCTCCAATCAATAATATACTTGTATTTTACAGTCAATTTATCCTATTACAAGGGGGGGATTTATCCTAGTATAACTACTACTAGGATAAATTGATAAGATAAGGAGTTTTAAAAATGAATAATAAAACAAGGCTTAAAGCTCTGTCGGCATTCTTAAAAGCTAAGCGCGCCCAAATTAGTCCAGAGTCTATTGGTTTGTCTGCCGGAAACCGGAGAAGAACACCTGGGTTACGAAGAGAAGAGGTTGCGCAGTTAGCAGGTGTAAGCACTACTTGGTATACATGGCTAGAGCAAGGAAGAGATATAAAGGTTTCTACACTCGTACTTGATTGTATTTCTAAAGCTTTGCAATTAAATATTGATGAAACCGACTACTTATATGACCTAGCATTTGAAACAAATTCAGAAATTACAAGTCAAAAAAAAGATCAATCAAAGATTAGCCCTTCTTTAATACGAATACTAGATGAGTTAACATATTGTCCGACTATCATTACGGATCGACATTGCCATATTGTAGGCTGGAATCCTGCAGCAGCTTATGTTTTTTTAGATTTTGAACAAATACCGAATGATCAAAGAAATTTGATTCGTTTAGTATTCACTAGAAAGGAATTAAAAGCATTGGCTGTCAATTGGGACCATTTTGTGAAAGGTTTTCTTGCGATTTTCCGTACCTATTATGGACGCTATTTAGACGATGAATGGTATAGCCAGTTTATTAAAGAAATGAGTAATTCCCATCCAGAATTCCAGGATTTATGGAAAGAAAGTCAAGTGAGTAAGGCTCCAGACATGATAATTGAATTCAGACATGCTAAAGCAGGCAAAATGTTGTTTAATTTAACTTCTCTTCAAGTTCAAGGTGATATGGATTTACGGTGCAGTATCTACACGCCAGTAGGGGAAACAGATACTGAAAATAAATTAAAGCGATTAATGAAGAGGGTTTCCGTTGAAAATTAATAAAGTAGGTTCATTACATTAGCAAAATGATACTGATTATTAAACAAAGTCATTATTCCTTATGGGGAAAAATGTTAACTTTACCATGGATAGATGGCGTTAGTTGAAGGAAAATAAGCTAATTTGCATTCGAATTTCTATTTTCGGTATTCCATTATAAAGCGCTTTAATGGAGGAAAAATCACAAAAATGATCAAACTTTTTTATGAAAGATAAATAGTCAATCTCAAAAGTGGAATCAATTTTGATCAAGGATTTTTCAAACTGGATTCTTTTTCTTACCATCCAAATAAAGAAAAATATTACACAAACTCAGATCCAAAAATCAGTGCAAAAAATAAAAAAACCTAACATATTAGTCATATATAATATGTTAGGACTCTTATATTTTAGGTTTCTTTGAATTTAGGTCTTGATAACGTACGATATCCGCGTTTTGTAGTTGGTAGCCCTTGATGGGCTAGCACCACATACCCATCAACTGAAGGATTTGGTAGTCCCCACAAACGAAGAAAATGAGTTAAACTCTCATAAATAACTATAAAATAATAAAATTTTCGTTTTGGAGATACTTTAAAATATTAGCGTGATGAGCATGTAAGGTGACTCTCAATTAAAAATTTCAAAATAGCATAAGTTAACTCTTAGAAATTCATTTTTTCTAATTTATGTATAGCATTTAACTGATTGTCCGATTAATCTTCTGTGCTACTTTTAGATCCTTAGTTTTAAATCCGCTATTTATAGCCCATCTATAAAATAGAAAAGAAACAATTGAAATGAGTACCATATCCCATCCGTAAGTTATAATATTTAACCCACCAAATCTTTCACTTCCAATGTACGATATACAAATCATAAATAATAAATACCCCACAATCCATAATCCAGCTAAAAAATTCTTCTTAAATCCAACCCATTTTGTTTTTAATTGATAATAAAAATATATAGGTAAGCCCA
This sequence comes from Bacillus sp. PSXD-155, assembly GCF_049310765.1. Classification (NCBI taxonomy): domain Bacteria; kingdom Bacillati; phylum Bacillota; class Bacilli; order Caryophanales; family Bacillaceae; genus Bacillus; species Bacillus sp. PSXD-155. The sequence goes on from NZ_JBMOWC010000048.1 coordinate 8,789, forward strand.
TAAGAATAATAAACATTACTTCTCCTGTTAATAGCCATCTTGCCCAATATAATGTTAATGATGCAAATATGAACCCTAAAGGTGCAATAATGTTTAATCTCCTTATATAGAAAGGACGATGAAAATTAGGTGCAGTTTTTCTCAAAGTCATTACTGTTATAGGTCCAGTAACATATGAAATTAATGTAGCTACTGAAATAACTTCAGCTAAAACACCCCATCCTTTAAATAAAAATAAAAAAACAAAACAAATCAATAAATTAAACATCATGGCAAATCTAGGCACACCATATATAGGATGTAATGTCCCAAAAACTTTTGGAAAATATCCATTCTTCTCCATTCCGTATAGCATGCGTGATGTGGTTGCCATATAAGTAGTACCTGTACCAGAAGGAGATACAAAAGCATCTAAATATAATACAATAACTAGCCAATTAATATTTAGTGCTATCGCTAAATCAGCAAATGGTGAATTAAAATTTAAATTTGACCATCCGTTAATTATCATATTAGGATTCACAGCGCCGATAAAAGCAATTTGTAATAATACATATATTACAGTTGCAATTAAAATGGATCCCACAACTGCCCGAGGAATGGATTTCCCTGGATTCTTTGCTTCACCAGCCATATTAATCGGGCTTTGAAAACCATTGAATGCAAAAATAACACCAGATGTTGCCATAGCAGTTAATACATTTGACCAATTAGATACATTAAAGTCCTGATGACTAGTAAAGTTCTCTCCATGAAATCCAACAAATAGCAATGCACCAATTGTAAGACCAGGAATTATAATTTTAAATATGGTAATTAGGGAGTTTATTTTTGCAAATAGACTAACAGTCCAATAATTTAAAAAGAAATATATAAAAATTAGCAAAGAAGCAGCTGCAAGACCCTTTGAAGTTAGCATTCCATTGTCTACTAAATCCTTGGCCCAACTTGCCCATTCCCAAGGCCACGAACTCATATATTGTATTGAGGCTATAGCTTCAACCGGAATAACTGAGACGATGGCTATCCAATTAGCCCATGCAGCAATAAATCCTACGAAATCTCCATGTGAATATTGGGTATATTTTACCATTCCGCCAGCCTCTGGAATCATGGCTCCTAACTCGCTATATGGTAAGGCAATGAATAATATTACAATCATTCCTAAGACCCAAGAAAAGATAGCGGCCCCCCCTGATATTTTGGCGGCCTTCCATGCACCAAATAACCAGCCAGATCCTAAAATCGAGCCAATCCCAGTCATTGTAAGTGCAAAGGTTCCTAGCTTACGTTTCATATTTTTCATTTTTCACACGCTCCTCGTTTACAAAATAAATAGAATCCTCTTATTCATTAACCTTTTACTCATATATATTCCCCCCTTTTTATTTAAAGTAAGAATGTAAGTTTTATAGACTAATTCACTATAAAGTTTATCTCCAATCAACTCTTTATAATGTATATATACCCTCTATAACTCTCTCTAAACCTAAAAACTTTTAACTACATTTGTTACGGAAAAACATCATAATCTAGTATGCCTCTATATTGAGGGTTCAACGAATCATGTTAGTGAAGCATTAATAACCACATTTGTAAGAGTCTACCTCTGCATTAAGAATATTTTAGTTCTAATAGACGAAGTTCATGTTGTCTATGTTCTTAATTTGATAGGCATGGGATGTTCCCCCAGATGTATTCAAGATAGACACGGAAATGAAGGAAACTGTTATAGAAATTTCTATATTTCTTTGATAATTTATCGCTCCTTTCTTACAAAAAACTCAACTCTATTACGTCAAAAAGGTTCTGTATGAAAATATGTAGAATTAGTACATATACGGTATTTTATAAATAAAGAGGTGATTGTGTTGAATTATTTAACAAAATCAAAAAACTCATCAACAGGTCTGAGAGGGTATTTGGAATCCTATCCGTTAACTTCATTTTTTGTAATGGCATATTTATTCTCATGGGCTGTATTAATCCCATTTATCTTATCCCAATGGGGTATTTTCCCTAAAACAAAGGCATTTGATATTTTCTTTTTTGCCAATGCATTTGCAGGCCCAATGTTAGCAGCGTGTATCATGTTTCAAACTCTTGAAGGCAAAGAGTCATGGAAAAAAGTTAGAAAAAGCATTCTATCTACTAAGGTCGGTTTGAAGTGGTACTTGTTTACTCTCATCGTTATCCCCGCTGCAATGTTTCTGGGGATGGTGATAGTAAATGGAGAGATACCTACTTTCCGTGACCTTAATTTTGAATTTTTTATAACCTATCTCTTCTCTTTTGTAGCAATTTTCTTTCTCGGTGGGCCTTTACCCGAGGAAATCGGATGGCGTGGTTTCGCTCTGCCTCGATTACAATCGAAATTTGGACCGTTAAAAGCAACATTACTTCTTAGTGTTTTGTGGGCTTTTTGGCATCTTCCGCATTTCTTAACGGCTGCACAAAGGGGTGGCCCGGGTTCTGACCTTTCTCTCCTATATATCCATTTGCCAATTTTTATTTTACTATGTTTGCCCATCTCAATTATTCTTACTTGGGTCTATAACTGCAATCACGGTAACTTATTTATTGTCATGCTAATTCATACGAGTGTAAATACGTTCAGTTTGGTACAAACTCATTCCACCAACCCTGTTTTAAAGAATACGGATATATTTGTAGTGATAGGATTGGGATTTGTTGCTTTACTTATTCTTATTTTCACACGAGGCAACCTGGGATATAAACAAACTTTTAATGAAGTAGAGTTCAGTAACAATGAAAATATTGGTAAATAGAAACAAAAATCATAGAATAATAGGTTGATGACAATAGTGTACCGCCACACGACTATCAAGTTAAAAATCATATTCTTCTCCAAAACAAAAAACGTCATTCTTTATTCAAGATGAAATACAATTGTTTGCAAAGAGATTCTCCCGATATTTGGTATCATATACCTTTGATAAATTAGATAGAGAAATAGGATCTTTTCAACAGGAAAAGAATTTATAGTGGAAAGAATATATTTATATTGATTATAATAATGTGTTTTGAATTGTACCTTTAAGGAGGCGTTGTCGATGAGAAAATATTTCTATTTGATTGGGCAAAAAAACAAGAGGATAACGTATCACTAGCACATAAACTACGTGCTTCCTCTTCAATATTGAAAGGAGAGTATCAGATTGAATAAGATTTATTTAAAGGCCATTGACAAAAGTAATTGGGAAGAAGCGATTAAACTTTCTGTTACAGAAGAACAACAAAAATTTATTGCATCCAACCTTTATTCTATCGCAGAAGTTCAATTTCTAGATAATTTCTATGCAAACGGTATTTATCTTGATGAAAAAATGATAGGATTTACTATGTTTGGGATAGATTCTGATGATAATAATTATTGGATTTATAGACTTATGATTGATGAAAAATTTCAAGGACAAGGTATAGGTAAACAAGCTATACATCTGGTAATTGATGAGATAAGAAGAAATAATAACGCAAACATTTCTATAATAATGATTGGATATGCTCCTGAAAACCTTACAGCTAAATTTGTATATAAAAAAGCAGGATTTATTGAAACTGAATTATCATCTTGGGGTGAACAGTTAGCTAAGTATTCCTTATAAGCACTTGAATTCTGCACTTTAACTATTAGACATATTCAAGAAAAGAGTCTAATAGTATAGTAATGCAGATAGGAAATGATTAAACTTTTTATAAAATAATAAACCAACTGAAAATATTAAGAGCGTGTTTTGATTTACCTTTTTCAAAACACGCTCTTTTCTATGATTATTTATCAAAGTTATTAGTATCTATTTGAATAAACTTTATTTAAAAGTAAAAACAATGTTCAAATAAAATTATGTCTTAATTGAATATACTACACAGCCACTATTTGCTGTTTTCTAAGCTCAAAGTTTACCTCTCCAATAAGTGGAAATAATAAAACTATAAAACATTGGATGGAGGATTTATAGTGACGAATAATGAGAATTACAGTGGAATATTACCCCATAACGCCGAATCTTATTGGACGAGCAGTATTCATTTACCAGAATACCCTTCCTTAGAAAATGAAATGCAGGTAGATGTTATTATTGTAGGAGGAGGAATTACTGGCATTACTTCTGCCTATCTTTTAGTAAATGAAGGCCTAAAAGTCGCTGTTATAGAGGCAGACAAATTATTAAATGGAACGACTGGACATACGACAGCTAAAATTACTGCTCAACATGATATGATTTATGACGAGCTTATCAGATATACTGGAAAAACTACCGCAAGATTGTATTACGAAGCAAACATAGATGCTTTAAATTTCATTCAAGCCACAATTAATAAACATCACATTGATTGCGATTTCACTCAACAAGATGCTTATATGTATTCCACAACAGAAGAATATGCATTTAAGTTAGAAAAAGAAGCAGAAGCTTATAAAGAGCTTCGTATTGAAGGCGAACTTGTAAACAAACTTCCTATTAACTTAAAAATACACAATGCACTTGTTATGAGAAATCAAGCACAATTTCATCCCCTTAAATATTTAGCTCATCTTTCAAATATAATTACAGAAAAAGGTGGATACATCTTTGAAAATACCACAGCAGTAAATATAAAAACAGGCGAACAACCTGTAGTTCTTACCCGTGGAGGAGCTCAAATTACAGGCAAGTATATTCTCTCTTGTTCTCATTTCCCTTTTTATGAAGGCGCAGGACTTTACTCTACAAGAATGCATGCAGACCGATCCTATATAATTGCCGCTAAGACAAAAACAGATTATCCAGGTGGTATGTATATTAGTGTAGATGAACCAACCCGTTCCCTCCGTTCTACAACAATTAATGGAGAAAAATTTATTCTTATCTCTGGAGAAAGTCATAAAACGGGACAAGGCGGAGAAACACTAAAACATTATGAAGCACTAGAAATATTCGGGCAACAAGTTTTTGGCCTTGAAAATATCCCATATCGTTGGTCAGCACAAGATTTAATTACACTAGACAAAATTCCTTATATCGGAGAAATCACCTCCGATCAGAGAAATATATTAATTGCTACTGGATACAGAAAATGGGGTATGACTAATGGGACTGCAGCTGCTCTTTTATTCCGAGACATCATATTAAAGGAAAAAAGCAAATATCGGGAATTATATACTCCCTCTCGTTTCCACATGAATCCTAGTTTAAAGAATTTCTTAGTCGAAAATGCCAATGTTGTTGGTCACTTAATTAAAGGAAAGTTAGAAATCCCTCAAAAGCGCATCCATGATTTATCTAACGATGAAGGAGCCGTCATTGATATTGATGGCCATAGAAAAGGAGCTTATAAAGATGCAGAAGGTAAACTTCATATTGTAGATACAACTTGTACTCATATCGGATGCGAAGTTGAATGGAACAATGGTGAACGTTCTTGGGATTGTCCATGCCATGGTTCGCGATTCTCGTATACAGGAGAAGTACTTGAAGGGCCTGCTGAAAAACCATTGCAAAAATACGATTATAAAATGATAGATAATCTTACTTCAGAAGACTCTGGTTACTAACTAAATTTATAAATGAGTGATATTGAATTTACAATATAAAACCAAGATACCCCGTTTGAGGGTAACTTGGTTTTATTAGCTTGATGATGTCGTAACCATCCCCCTAAAATTGACAACTTATAAGGGAATATCTTTTCACCTTCTATCCTAACTAACAAGTCGTGAAATTCGTTTCTTTTTCCATGAAAATTTATAATATCCATATTGCAAAAGTAAACTTACAATAAATGCAGCTGGATATCCAATCCATATTCCTTTTATACCAAGATTTGTATGATAAGAAAGGTAATAAGCAACTGGGACTTCTACAAGCCATATCGATACAACACCGATAATAGTGGGCCATAATACAGTTCCACTTGCTCGCATTGTCGCACCAATAATTTGAGCATGGCCGAAAATTAAATAACTCCAAAGTGTAATCATCACCAAACTATGTGCAATTTCGATTGTATTCGAGCTCGTTAAGAATAACGATAAGATTTCTCTTGAAAACAAGTAAATAAAAACAATTAATATACCACCAATTATATAGTTCATAACGATTCCAGCACGAATAACTTCCTGTAATTGATTAAATTGCTTTGCACCAATGGATTGCGCAGCGAAAATGGATACTGTTATTCCGAGACTGACAGCAGGCATCTGAACATAACTTGCAACCTGGTTTACAACCCCGTATGCAGCAGTTGCATCAGAACCGAAACGATTCACAAATGCGATTACTGCAATCTCAGATAATGAAACAAGAATCATATTAATACTGGCTGGAATTCCAAGGCGTAATAAGAGTTTTAACAATTCCCAATCCATACAAAGATATTTCCGTACGGTCTCATCTAATTGCAGTGGATGATTCTTCTTCTTTAAATAAATAAGCATAACAATAAATGTTACAATGGTTGAGATAACAGAAGCATAAGCAGCTCCGTACACACCAAGTTTGTGTATTCCTAGCCAACCAAAAATTAGAATAGGTAATAGAATTATATTTAAGAATGTACTAACAATTAAGAAATAAAACGGTGTCTTAGAATCTCCTGTACCCCTAATAAACGTTGTATAGGAGAAGTATAGAAATAAAACTGGCATAGAAATAAATAAAATACGTGCATAATGCACACTCATATCAATTATATTTTCTGGCGTACCCATAAGACGCATAATGTTCAGAGCAAATACATTTCCCACTATTGCCAAAATAACTCCTATTATAAAGGTAAATGTCAACGTCGTACCAACAATGGCTTTTAAACGCTCTTCATTACGGGCACCAAATGCCTGACCAATTAAAATCGAACTACCTGATCCAATTCCAATTACAAACGAAACCAGTAAGAAGAATAATGGAAAAAATGCTGAAATGGCAGCTAATTCATTCACACCAAGCCATCGCCCTACTACCACCATACCAAATAATTGTCCAACTGATTGTAAAATGTTACTTAAAAGCAAGGGAACTAGAAACATAGACATTGATTTCCATGTTGCTTTCCCATCCTTTTGTTGATTTTTTAATCTTTTACTTTCTTGAATACTATCTATCGATGATTTCATATTTGATTTCCCCTTTTATTTGGAGGATTTATATCATTTTGAGAATAATAAGTTAAAGATGAAAAAGATTTCAAGTTAACGTTATAATTTTATCTACAGATTTCCCCCTACGTAATAATGATTTTTAATAATTTGTTTGTCATTCTTTTTTCTACACTTCTCCCTTTGGATTTACTCTTCAATATGTGCAACAGTTGGATTAATTTTCCTTTCCCCGTTTATTTTAATAAAATTATTTATATTATTAAATGTAATAAACAATTAAGAAATAAAATTGGTATAAAAAATAATTTTTGTAATTAACAAAGGTCATTTTTTATTTTTAAATATTGTAATTACTTAATAGTAGTTTATTTAAGAGTTAAAAAAAAATATTCTTCCCTTATTTTGGTGTTCATTATAGCGGTTAACATTGATTACTGCTCTTTTATGTTTTCTTCTATGTTGTATATTTTTTAATAATTTGTCCAAAATATAACTAACCTGTTTTAGAACAAATTGGTTACCGAGTAGTTAGCTTTTGCTAGCTGCTCTTTTTACTGTAATTACTAAAAAATACACCTAATCATCTTTTTCAAAAATATTACTTTTAACGTATTCCCCGAAAGAATTCTCCTTCCTCAAGCGTGTGAAGGGCGTAGCCCACCGGTAGGTGGGAGATGACTTTCGGTTTGGCATAGCCAAAAACTTTTGATAAACTTGCTATATGAAGTTCTTTGATAACTTGATATAGAAGGTTGCAGGAAGAAAATAGAGTGCGAAAACCAAGCCATTCGGTTCCTGCGTAAAATATCAACCGTACCAAAAGAGCATCCATGCGTTGGACATCTAGGGGTGGAACACCCCGAAGTAACGCTCAGGGAGACGAAAGGTTACTTTCGTCGTGGAACTGAGAAGCTCCCACTTCAAGCTTTGCTAAGTGGCGAGTAAGTTCACTACTCACTTACGAAGCAGGTGAGTACTATGCCATCTGTTATACCTAAACTTCTTGTTCAAAATACATACTTTAATAAATATAGAGGATTTTTGTAATGTTTCTCCAAAAGAAAATACAAAAGGGTACTATGGTCCGAGTGCCGCCACTGTTGGTTCATTGTGAATGCTTTTAATGGAGTTTGTGCACCAAACACGTTTGATAGTGATGTTGTAGACCAAGACACAGTCATAATAAATTAAGGTAATTCAACTTCTGAATAAAAACTAATATTTCATCTATAATAAACATTACAACCTGCTTCTTACCCAGGTTGTATTAAATAGAGCAGTTGCTACAACTAACTGCTCTATTTTAATTTTAGTTACATAAATTTGAAACTTTCATGCATACTATGTGTACTCCTTAAATTCATAGATGTAATGTTCTTATGACAGTTAGCTTTTGCTAACTGCTTTTTAGTATTATGTATGTTCCAAAATGATGAATTCCTAACTATTAGGTTACCGTATGCTATATAGAGAAGGAGTTTGACCTTTTACTTAAATCTCCTGAAAAGACTCTGCTCAGATATTTTCCAATAAAAAAGGAGAGATATATAATCTCTCCTTTTCATCCATGTACTTTATAATTAGCGAGTAAATCCACCGCCAAGTTGTTGTTCAGCCATTGCTACTAGACGTTTTGTGATTTCACCACCAACAGATCCATTTGAACGAGCTGTTGCGTCTGCACCACGAACTAATAATTCGTTACTGCTTCCACTATTATTGTTTTCCATTGTGTCTCACCTCCTAGTTTTTAATATGCATAAATGAACCACTGTCACAAAACGAAACGGTTACGCTTTTATATAGGGTAACCGTTTCGTTTTGTTGTTTGCCATCATTACGTATACTTGTTAATTTTCATGTCTATACAGTTTAGAGAAGGTATTCCATGCCATTCGGATTGACCTCTAGCACATGATAAGTTTATAACCGTTCCTATAATTAGGAACGGTCTTATTTCATTTAACTGTCCTTTTTAATTACAGTAACTGTTTTTTGATAAGCATTTATACATATCGGATATGAATTTATTTTACAAATAATGAATATTCACCATTATTATCATCGAATTTATAAACATTTAAATAATATTTGCCTGGTTTCGCTTCGAATTTCCCCTTTATGGTATTTCCTTCATCTTCACCACAAGCTACATAATTTTGCATGTCTGATTCATGATAAAGTACCCATGTCATCCCAATATTTTGTTCATTTACCACAGAAATATCTACTTCTTTTGGATCTGTAACATTAAACGTATAAACATCTGTTTGATCAGGAGTAAGCAGATTTCCTTTTACAAGCGTATTAAACGGGAGTATCTTCTCTTCTTCAAGGGAACCGGCTGTTTTCGGATCTTGTTTTACAGTAACTTTTGTCTGTTCTTTACTTTCTTTTCCTCTACTATCTTTCACAGTTAGTTCGACAGTATATGTTCCTTTTTCTCCATATACGTGGGTAGGATTCGCTTTTGTACTTGTTGTACCATCCCCAAAGTTCCATAGATAAGAAATAACTTTTCCATTTTCACTTGTTGTACCATCGCTATGGAATTGAATTTCTTCATTTACTATCCCGCTGTATGGTCCATTCATATTTACTATAGTAGTCGTTTTTTCTTTTTCCTCTGTCGCAACACCATGGAAAACAATATCATATTCAAATTGATTAGCTGCATTTACACGATAGTTTACAAAATAAGCTGTAACTGTTTTATAGCCACCCCACTCTTTTTGGGATAACTGCTCTAAAGTTTGGTTTACTTGTTTACTCATCGCTTTCCAATCTTCAGACTCACCTTTTCATGTACTACCTGTATACTTTCCTTCCACACTAAATGTATTAAAGAATTGCGACTCATGTTTTTTAATTTTTGCATCTTTTATATTTGCTACATCTACAATTTCGTTTTTCACTTCAGCTAACGTCTTTGGTGCGTGTTGAATTAAATAATCATTTGTTACTTGCGGTACATTATATTTATCTTGATTATCAATCAACTGCTGCATATATGCTTGATATTCTGCATTCAATTGTGTATTTTTGCTTAATAATTCACGATACGCGTCATAATTTCTCACATCGTTTGCACGGATTAAATCTTGAATCTTATCAAATGTGTCAAATTGATGATTATACAAATAAGACTGCAGTGCAAAGGAATACTTATAAAAGTCCCAAGATCCATATTTGGCGAACAAAGTTTGCTTTGCTGTATAACGGCTTGCTGGATCAGATGATAAGCCACTTATCATACTTTTACGCGGAACAACATTATTTGTACGTGTAGATCCTGCAAAAAATTCTGCATTCCCTTCTTGGAACCAGGTTAAACGTTCATTTTGATACATTTCTCCGCTTCCAAATAAACCAGGAACCTCATATCTTCCTTGTAAATAGTGAGTGAATTCATGACGGAACAACTCTTCTAAACTATAAATACTCTGCTTTGGCGTACGCTCATATGTAAAGAAAGTCCCCTTCTCTTCAATATATATTCCACCGTTGTTTGTTTCATATCCATATAATTGTCTATTTAATTGATATTCATCTGGATTATTATAAATTACTATTGTTAGTACATCATCAGCATTACCCGGTTCTAGTGCTTTATCATTTCCAATTACCCGGTGATATTGTGCTTTTACTTCCTTGGCTGCCCAATATAATCTCTTAATTTTTTCTTCTGTTACTTTATCTCCCGTCTTAAAGACAATAGATCCGTCATCAAATGTATATGTTTTAGGTAAGTATTGTTGTTTCCCTTCTTCACGTATTTTCTGTAAATCTACTGCATTTCCACTATAATCTTTTCCTCCATAGTTTGTTTTCATTTGTTCTACGGCTACAAAATATGCTCCACTTAAACGAGGATACAAGCTCATCGCTTGTGTAATAACTTCCAATCCTTTGTTTGGATTACTATGAAATTTCCCTAAACGTCCTGCATAATAAATGCCATTATTAATTAACCAACTATTTTCATTTGTTATATTTCCCACAAGAGCAATTCTACTAACCTCATTTATAAAGTTATCAATCTTTCCATACCACATTGTTTCATTAGGTTTCTTATTCGTATCCTGTAAATAAGACTGTATATCATAATCAATTCCTTTTACAATTTCATATACAGCTTGTCCTTTTGCATAATTACTTACATACGTAGAAAGGTTATCATTATAGTGTTTTAAAATATTTACCGCATACTGCACTGTTTCAGTATCACTAGAAGCATTACTAATTAATTTTCCATACGCAGCTACTACTCTATCTTGCTCGGCTGTACCTAATGCAAAGTTGGGATTTTTTGCAATCGCTTTTAATGCTGGTAAACATTTGTCATGGAAGCTTCTCTCTTTTAAGTAACTTAATTCATTATTATAATATCCCACATAAAAAGCAGAACGTAGTACTTCAACAAATGTTTCAATGCCCTTTGAGTCCTCTTTAGTAAACGATTTTCCTCGTTGTCCTAATTCATTAATGATAACGTTCATGCGTTCTTTATTCTGATAAAATGCTTTCGTATCGTGATTAAATTGAAATAAATCAGTAATTTGATTCCAAGAAATTTTTGAGAGTGTATCAATGAGTTCGTTATTAGGCATTTTATTCAGTTCTGCCAGAGAGTAGCTTTGCTTTAATTGAATTTCATCACGTTTCATAACCAGAGTAGGACGTTGTGAAAAATCGCCTACTTTTAAACGCTCTTCAAAAGTCAATGTTTCGTCAATTTTTGTAGCATGTACGATTTCATCCTTTGAAGTTTCTGTCCCAATTGGTTTCATCTGTAAGATATTATAGGGTACTTTTTCTTCTGCTGATACCTGTGTTTGAATACTTCCAAATGATAATGCCACCGTACTAATCCCAATCATCATTTGAGTAAATTTTAAATTCTTGTTCATAATGTTTCCTCCAATTATATATTCCATCAATGAATATAACATTTTACATACGGTAATTATTTAAATATGTAATATTTAATATTATATTAAATGGATTTTCAGATAATACAATTCAAGGAGGAACATTATTAAATTACTTTCTTCTTACTATCCTTTCATATGAATTATTTAATTTTTTTGTTTGGTATTTACATATTCGTTATACGAATCCAATATCTCTAGTAAGGTCTCGTTAGATATTTGGAGATAATAGTTATAATTCATCAAATAAAATATACCTAATCACATATCTATATAATGAGATACTACCTCATGTTTGTATACACACAATTTACAATATGCATACTGTATTAAGAGCCCTCCTATGACATAGAAATCTTAGTCACTTTCTCTAAAAAATTAAAAAATCCACCCCCATCAATACCTCTGTAGGTGTGGGTGTGGATTTTTAACTTTATTTAGAAATGTAAAATGTTTAAAAATTCTACCTACGTAATTTATAAACTTACAAATTATAACGTAACTAATCCTATTCAACACATACATATGGCACTAGCAGTTTTAAGTTTTTTATCATCTAAAAAAAGAATTATGTACTTTTATACCGATACATTCTAAATAATGGCACTTACAATTATTTAACGATGTGAAATACCGGTGGGTATAATTGCAAATACTTTTTAGTAATTTCATGAATCGGGAATTTGAATCAGTTGTAGATTCATTTTTAAATAAGGGATATTTTATAATGTAGGATTATGTATTAATGAAGAAATAATTCTGTTTACAAGATCATCTGTTATCCACTCTGTTTGCATATCGTCGGAATCACTTTGATTCATCGAATCAATAAACTTTTTAAATTTCGGAAATAAGACTATGGAGGTAATCCAATAAATCGCATGGTTTGTCGAAAAGAAATGAAAAACCCCTTGTTCTTTCCCTTCCAATAAGGTTTCTTTTAATTGTCCAAAATTCCCAATAATATATGGTTTTATTTTTTCCAATTGTGAACTTTCTTTGATAATTGCCTCATATGCAAGCGTTCCAATTTCAGGATGTTGTTTTATATGTGTAATAAAGAAATTTAAATATTGTTTTAGAGCAGTTTTAGGATTATGTTTCGTTTCTTCAAGAAAATTTGGTAGTTTTTTTGCAAAATCATATTTTTTAAATACCTCTAAGTAAAGGTTCTCTTTTCCGTTAAAGTAATACGAAACCATAGCAACATTCACCTTTGCTTCTTTTGCAATTTCTTGAATACTTGTACCATCATATCCACTCTCTCCAAATTTTTTCTTAGCCGCTTCTAAAATATTTTCAATTGTTTGTTCGCGAGATTTCCCTATTCTATACACCTCATATTAAAATTAATGAATTTCAAAAAATATTATGTGCATTATATCACAATTTTTTCATGAGATTTAATTATATATTTCAAATAACAATTTAACAAATAATTGAATATTAAGCACTCCTTATAAACCCCTTTTCTCCCCACTAATAAAAAAAGACTTGAGACCATCTATTTCAATAGTTAATCTCAAGCCTTTTACTGGCATAATTAAAAGTTAAAGGGTATTGGATTTTTTTAATCTCAATATCCGATCCTTTTATTTTTAGATTATTAATTGTGTTAGCAATATAACTCACAATGGTTGAATATAATATTCGTAATCAGTTACAAAAATTCACAAAAACGAATATGAAACGCCTTTGTATTCCACTGGCTCAACTTTAAACCAATCTTCTACTCAAACTGAAGCTTATTAATGAATCTCACTAGTATGTTTGAAGGTTGCTTGTCTTTACTAAGGACCCATCCATAAGAAAGAGGCTCAAGGTTAGGTACATCTAATACAATAGAAACCATTTCTTTTTGATTATTTAATAGATTATGTTTGAATGAATAATCCAATCCAATTGTAATAGCTAGTTCTTGCTTCACTGCATTTTCTATTGCTTGCGTATTATTAGAGATGAATAATATATCCACATTCCCATACTTAGAAAATAACTTATTAATGCTATCCCGAATGTATTCATCATCATATAAAACCAAATCCTGATTTACTAACTGTTCTGGTACAAGGATTTTCTCTAATGCAAGTGGAGAATTTTTATTAACTCCCACAACTATTTTAACGTCTATTATTTTTTTAAATGTAAAATTATTATGCCTCTCTCTAAACTTCTCTGATGATGCAATAAATCCAATATCAATCTCGCCTTTTTGAATGTCTTGTAGTATTTTTTTATGATCTTTTTCATAAACCTTTATATTTACATAAGGATGCTCCTTTTTGAATGTCGAAATTATATTTATTAGTACATGCATAGGTCCAGGGATTGTCGCAATTCTTAACTCCCCGTTTAAAGTATGATTGTAGATTTGCGCTTCTTCTTTCAATTCTTTTACTTGCAGTAGAATATCACTAGCTTTTTTTATAATCGATTTCCCCTCGGAAGTCGGAACTGCCCCCAACCCTCGTGAACGTGCGAAGAGTTTTACTCCCAGTTCATTTTCTAACAAGGAAATAGATTGACTAATTGCTGATAAAGTAACGTGAGACTGGAGTGCAGCCTTGGTAAATGATCCAGTATTCGCTACCGCTACGATATACTCCATTTGTTCAAAATTCATCTTAATACTCCCTTTATTAAGATTTACTTAATTATTAGTAAATATATCTAAATTTTAATGAATTATAAATAGAGTTACAATACAGATAGTTGTTATTAATCTTTCAATTAACAACAATTTTGTATAAACACATTTAACATTCATTATATAAAAATAAAGGAGATGGATAACACTAAACCCGAGAAGAGTCGCTTTTATTAGAAGTAGAACCCGAGGAATTGGTAAAGAGACCTCATAAAAGTTTACTCAAAAAGAAAATCAAGTTGTAATAGCTGATTTTATGTGGAGCTAGGTAATTCAACCGCTATAGCCATCCAGGAACATGGTGAAGAAGCGATTGTTGTAAAACAAATATTTCAAAGTTTGAAGAAGCTGAATGATTAATAGAAAAAACTGTTCAAGCTTTTGAAAGAATTTACATTATGTTTAACAATGCCGGTATTGGCTATCCCACTCCTGTTTTAGACCATGACTTGAATGATTACCGTCGTATCATTAATATCAATCAACACGGCGGAACCCATGGTATTATTTGCACCGCTAAAAAAATGCATGAATTAAATATTCACGGTGTAATTATTAATATTGCTTCTGTTTTTAGTTTACTAGCATCAATAGGTACTTTTGTTTCAAAGGGTGCTGTTATCAAGATATGCATCATTTAAATAAGCATTATTAATATGATTAAAAACTTATTACTAAACAAGAAATTTATAGAAATACTATGATGTTTACTAATCAAATGGAAAGTAGGTAATATATATGTGCGGAATAGCGGGATGGGTTGATTGGTCAATGGACCTTTCTAAACAAAAAGAAACTTTAAAAAACATGACAAATTCTATTATACATCGCGGACCAGATGCAGAAGGATTTTGGTTCTCTAAACATGCAGCTTTTGGTCATCGTCGTCTTATTGTAATTGATCCTGAAGGTGGTCTACAACCCATGTTGTATAAGGATGGAGAGACAACTGTTTCACTAACATTTAATGGAGAAATTTATAACTACCAAGAGCTACGTATTGAACTAGAGCATTTGGGCCATGTATTTCAAACAAAATCAGATACCGAGGTATTATTACATGCATATCTAGAATGGAAAGAAGATTGTGTACAACACCTTAACGGAATTTTCGCCTTTGGTATTTGGGACGAGAAATTGCAACGACTCATGTTAGCCCGCGATCATTTAGGGGTGAAACCACTCTTTTTTGCACAACGTGATAATTCAGTTATCTTCGGATCTGAAATAAAAGTATTACTTTCTCATCCAAATGTACAAGCAGAGGTGGATTCAGAAGGACTTTCCGAAATCTTCTGCCTTGGTCCAATGCGAACACCTGGTCATGCAGTATTTAAAGATTTACATGAAGTGCGCGGGGGACACTACATTCTGTTTACTTCTAATAAAACTGAATGTAAGCAATACTGGAAGCTAGAAAGTAAACCACATACAGATGATATAAATACTACAGTTAATACAATTCAATCTATTTTAGAGGATACAGTGAAACGACAATTAGTTGCCGATAGACCCGTGGTTACAATGTTATCAGGAGGTTTAGATTCCAGTGGTTTAACTGGATTAGCAGGAAATGAATTCAAACAAATCGGAAAGACACTTCATACTTATTCTCTAACTTTTACAAATGAAGAACGAGATTTCGAAGAAGATTTTCTTCGCCGTGATCGGGATGAACCTTGGGTACAACGTGTATCTGAACATGTTGGAACACAACATCATTCTTTTGAATTAGGATCTGAAAAGCTCATTGAACATTTATTAATTCCAATGAGGGCTCGTGACTTACCAGGTGTTGGGGAACTTGAAACATCTTTGTATCTTCTCTTTAAAGAAATGAAAAAAGATGCTACAGTAGCCCTTTCAGGAGAATCAGCAGATGAAGTTTTTTCTGGATATCCTTGGTTCCATCAAGAAGAGTTTTTAAAAGCGGATATTTTCCCTTGGAATGTAAACTATTCTTATATTACAGAAATTTTATCAGAAGACTTAAAAACTAAAATAAATCCTATCAACTATCAAAAACAACGTTTTCAAGAAGCTGTAAATGAAATACCCTTTTTAGAAGGAGAAAATGATTTACAAGCAAAACAACGTCAAATGTCTTATATGTTTATTACACGCTTCCTACCTTTTATGTTAGAGAGAAAAGATCGTACTAGCATGATGACAGGTTTTGAAGTACGTGTTCCATTTTGTGACTATCGACTGGTTGAATATCTCTGGAATGTACCGTTTGAAATAAAAAGTATCGATAATATTGAAAAGGGAATTTTACGTCGAGCTTTCCAGACTGTTCTTCCCACAGATGTATGTTATCGTAAAAAAAGTGCATATCCAAGTACAAAAGATAACGCCTATTTACAAGGAATTAGTGTATGGATGCTAGATGTATTAAACGATAATACCTCTCCTATTCTACCTCTTATTAACGTAGAAAAGATTCGTTCAGTTGCACTAGGTACAGATGAAATCATTACTGATAATGAAGCTAGAGGTTTAATTGATTATCTACTTCAAGTAAATAGCTGGCTTCAAGAATATCAAATTAAACTTATCTAAAATATATTCGATAGATAGCAAAGTAACATTTTATATATGTCGAACAATTAAGATGGATCCCTACCATCCCTTGTTCGAAGCCAATTCATCTCCCGCCTACTCACTGGGCTGAAACCCTTCACGCTCCTTGAGGAAGGAGTCTTCTTGGCTAAGATGATAAAAACCGTAAAGATTAGAAATCCTTACGGTTTTTATTTGGATTATTTACATGCGTTGCGTATTCGGATTTATATAGTTATTCTGAATCACTTTATTTTTTAAAATTTAACTTCATTAGATTTATTTAATCGTAGCCTCCACTTTTATTTGTTCTTTTTGGGTATTGTTATCTATAGCTATATATATTTTTTCAATTTTATAGACGGTATTTCTTGGCAATAACAATTCGTATTGCCCTGGATACGCAGTCAAGTCATCTGAATTCATATAAGCACCATGAGTCCCAGAGCCTACCTTAAATTCTGTCATAACTGGTCTTGTTTTGGCATATCCGGCATCAATAAGTATAGAAGTACTTAAATATCCAAACTCAGTTATTGTTTTTCCTTGGAATTTTTTTTGTATTTCCTTGAATTTCTCCCTATCAACCTTGCCATTTTTTATTATGGAATTATCATACTCCTTTCCAAAAATCCATGCATCATCCCCTCGATACACTTTTATATTGTCATTCATTTTTGCCTCTTTTCTATTTAATGCCTTATCTAAGGATTCAATTTTTTTCTTCATTGTAAGATCAGAATCTAATTTACCCGCATGCGTTCTTAAGAATTCATTATACGGCCTTGCATTTTTTGTATAATCTCTTATGGCAGATTTCTCTTCTTTACTCCACTTACTAAATTGTTTTTTTCCCCAAGCATCAGCTTCTTCTTTGTTTGTACACAGCTTATATTTGTCTACATTATTACAGTCCTTGGGCTTTGACGGTATATTTCCTATATATTTTGATGTAAATTGAAACGTCACATTATCATTTGGCTCAGTCATCGCAAATGTAGAGGTAGTACCACCAAATACAGTTAAACCTAATGATAGAATAGTAGCTATAGCTAGACTTTGTTTTTTCATACTAAAACTCCTCTTATTCTGTATTTTTTTAAAATTAAAGGTTTCCATTCTCCAAAACTATGTTTATATAGATCCGTAGAGCTATCATGACTATGAACTTTTACAAATGGGTAACATAGTCATAAAACAATAGAAAAGTATTATTATAGAAATAGTATTCAATTCAAAGAATAAACTACCCCATTAGAACTCGTACCTTAATAGTTATTCCTATAATTTACCCCTGGTTATTTATTGTATATAAAGTGAAGTTCGCATTGTATTGAATGGGAAATTAATAGAGGTTTTTTGATATTCAAATGTCCCCTGTTGATGTCCAGATGCATCCCACTTATAATACCAACCAACAATTGGGTTGCCGCCAATTACAGTTGAGCCAATACTCTTTACTGCTGAACCATTCATTTTTGCAATTGGATTTTGTCCATATCCAATTTCTTTTGTGTAAATATATAGGTAACTTTCCCCATGGTTTCTTGTAGTACTAAAGCTATTAGTATTGATTGTCTCTACCCCACCTTGCTCAGACTCTACTTGGCAACGTTTAATGAAGATAATGGTGCTGCAGGACCAGCAGATGCCTCTGTTGCCATTCCTAGACCTACAAATGTAGTGATTGCTAACGATGAAATCCCTAAAGCTACTTTTTTAAACATAATAAGATCCCTTCCCTCCATTTATTGTATATCTTCACAAACATACCTTTATCCCCTAAATATGTAAATAACTTGAATTTTATAAATATAAGATGGAATATTCTGTTTTATATTTCTGCAGCATTATCAACACAAGAGATAGGATTTACGTAGACCATATTATAGGCCTGTCAAATTGTTCATCCTTTGTTACTCTGTGGGATTAGGTTATCAATTTATAAGTTTAATAATTTAAATTCAAGATATTTATCAACTAGAGCTTTATCAATGATAGAACCATTATAGGGGTAGCGAAACGATTCTGGGTATGAGGTGCCACTATGGGGATTAATTAAAAATAAAAAAAGAACTTTATTCAAGTTCTTTTAACCAATGAGACTAGTTGGTCTAGCTCACACCTGTAATTTGACATATTTCTTCATTTTTTCCTTTAATCTATTAAAGCGTGTAGTTATAGGCATACCGCCAACCTTTTAACGAGAATATACGCTAAGCAAGATTTCACATAAGAAAACGTCACTTTATATATTATTCCTATAAGAAATCACAATGTGCGATCCAATCATTTGTTTTACTATTTTTAGCAAAATAAATTCCGCCTCCATGAATAATCTTTAAATGTGCTTTTGGATCGTCTGTTATTTGAAAAATAAATTCATAATCCGCGGGCCATTGGATACCTGATTGGGCAAAACAAGCATAGCCACCTAATTTATGTATGTAATGATTTTCTTCAAAAATATCCTCATAGTAGTCAATCTCATTTGTGTTTTCAAGTTCTAAAATTCTATCTTGCATGTTGTTTGGAAAATCTTCCGTATCCCATTGTGGAAACTCATCAGTTACTAATCTAGGGATTAAGGGAAAAGGTTTTAGATTTGGAAACGTAAGTGACATCTCATTCGGTACTAGTTCCTCTAAAGAATCATATTCTCTAATACAAAAATTCCTCGATAAGTTGGACAAATCTTTAGCAAAGTTTGGAGAGAGAAATACTGCGATGGCTTTCAAATCTTTTACTGCTTCTGGAAGAAAAGGTATTTGAGTTAAATTAAGCATCATGATCGCATACATTTTTTCTCCATAGCGGTCAATTGGGTAAGTTTCATTTGGTAATGAATAGTGAATCTTTCCAATCCAACTTTCATTTAAAGATAAATCGGGCCTTTTTCCTCCTGTTTGAAAGATAGTTGCTCTTTTTCTTAGGATATTTTTTATTTGATCTATTTCCAAAGTATTTCCCCTCCTAAATTTATATTTTGTTTTCTCTTGATTTCATTTAATAATTATATTGTATCAATATTTTGAGTTTTTTGTTATAACAATTCTTTTGAAGGGTACTATTAGCAGCAATTTCACGTATCTTTTTGTGGTTTTACTGTCGATTTAAAACAAATTTGCACTGTTGTAAGTCCTTTTAATTTGCAAAACTATGTGATATATTTTTAACATAAAGAGCGAAATACATCACGTAGGAGGATTGTATGAAAAATAAAATGGCTTATTTAGGATTTATCGGTTTTTTAGGGTTTTTGGCACCTTTCTCATTTTTAGGTGATATTACTTGGGCAGGTCTCCTATTCAATTTCTTTTTCTTCTTTGCATATGCAAAAGTGGTACCAGATGAGCTTTTTATACTACATGTTCGAATCTCTGCTACAAGAGCTTTTTTCGTAGCATTGGTACTAGGTATCATACTAGTTTTGAGTATTTTTATTTTTGAAAATCTACATATAATTCGTTTCCTTGTTATTATTTCAGTTTTTGCACCATTAGGTACCTTCTTAATTAATTTAGAAATATTTGAGCGTAGAGAAAAGAAAGGAATGCAAGATGCCACTTAAGACTCGAATGAAAGAATATAGAGTAAGGTTAAATATGTCTCAGGAAGATTTAGCTAATAAGGTTGGGGTTAGAAGAGAAACAATTGGCAATCTCGAAAACGGAAAATATAACCCTTCATTCAAACTTACTTATGATATTGCAAAAGTTTTAGAAGCGCCTATCGAGACTCTGTTTTGGTTTGAAGAATAGAATAATTCTAGTACAAGTAAGTCAACTTTTGTAATTAATATATTCATGTGTTTTAATCAATTTTTTCATAAAATCTACAATCAGAATTTAAAAATTGGAATCTAATTTGATTAATTTTTTTCAAATTAGATTCTTTTTAGTGTTAATTCAATACGGATTTTCAAAGCATTTAGGGGCACGCCACATCGCTATCAAGCTGACAAAACAAAATATCCCCTAAAACGAAAAAGAGATGAAGAAAATAATAAAAAGCTTATCATTATGTATTAAAAGATAAGCTTTTTTGTCTATACTTATTAAATTTTATTGGATTTATTCCATGCTAATACAGTAATAAAATATTGAATACCAAACAAAATAGTAACAAGTAGAATAAACTTAATACATACTAAGATCCATCCAACAATATCTTGAGGTAATTGATTATGATATGTAGTGTAGGCTACACCAGAAAAAGATAAAATAAGAGTATAAGATAATTTAGCTTTTAATTTTTGTTTTAATTTTTCCTTGTTATCAATTTCTGGTTCGTAAACACCAGCTAAAATGGATCTAATAAAGAAGAATACCATATAACAGATAATGATACCAAGAGCTGTAGCCCATTCTAGAAACGGTCTTTGTAAGTATACGCCCCTTATTATTAAATCTAAGAAGGCTAGCAATAAAACCACAATTCCAGATTGAGCCCAAATTTTCATTTCGATTTGTTGAATTCTTTCATCTGAATGTGTACTGAGTGAAAACAAATTTTTAAATTTTTCCATTCTATTTTTCCTCCCAAAATAATTCATCTAAAGTTTTATCGAGTGATTTAGCTATATCAATACAAAGCTTTAAAGATGGATTGTATTTATTAAGTTCAATAAGGCCAATTGTTTGTCGGGTAACATTTACAAGCCCAGCTAATTCTTGTTGAGTTAGCCCCTTTTCTGTTCTTGCAATTTTTATTTTGCTTACTGACATTAAATGCACCCCGTTTATAAAGGTAATCTTTACTTTTTTATCTTATATTCTATATATTAAATTATAAGCAAAATATATGCAATATATATTTTACATTATGATGTATATAAATTGCTTTTATCCTTTCTTTTTCCATTTCTATTATTTTTGTCTCTAAAATTATTTCACAAAGTTAAAAAACAAATTATGATTCTGGTACTGCGCATATTTATGGGAGCTTTGTAACACCTATTACATCAGTTTATAAGCCAGGATTATTTGTAGATGTTATGAAAATTGATAAACATAATTATTATGGTGGCAGCTTTAAAATTAAAAAATAATAAAAGTTAATTTCACTAATGATAATATTTTTGATATGATCAATGTATAATAAAAACATAACTCATGTAATAGTCTAGGCGGTATACTTGACCAACGGCCGCTTAGCTAATGAGTTATACCCCTTAGAAAAGGTACCTTGCAGCAGGGGTGCCTTTTCTTTTATTTTTAGTGGTAAATTGAAGCTATATAGTTAAAAATTATAATGATTAAATTGTAATTGAAGTGAAGTATGTATCCCATATGAATATTTTTAAATATTAGAAAGAAAACCATTTGAGTGATAGCTGGTATTCCAATGAAAGTTAAACATTGTACCCAATTATTGTTATACGTAGAGAGATGGAGTAATCCAAATGAGCTTCCAGACAATATTAAAGAGATTGTAATAGAAGCTATGGGGCTTATTTTGAAGGAACGTATGATCTTATGCCAAAAGAACAATATAGATACAAACATAATGTTTTCTCCGATTAATTGAATTGCAATCCCAGGTGTTTTGTGAAGCATATTAGTAATCCCTTCATTCCCAATGGGATTAGATGCTCCTCTGAATGTTGTAAAAGATATTAGTACGGCTAAAAATAACAACATAATAGCATAAATAATGAAAGCACAGAAAAAAGAAATTTTTAGCTGTTGGAAAGTGATTTTTTTAGAAAACAAGAATCTTTGATCTCGCATTATAAATAGGAAAACTAGTGAAATAGGAAAAGAAAAATAAACGGATTTAATTATGTATTGCATTAGTAGATCTAATTCATTTATATAATTAAGCGTAAATGAAGGGAAAGGTATGTAAACTGTAATAATGCAAAATATGACAAGTATTAGAAACTGCAGATACGTTTTAGTTTGTACTAAGCAATCTAAATATGTGTTGGCAGCACCTAATGCCTTTAAGGTCTGCTTAAACTCTTTAAAAACTGCGTTCATAACACTCCTCCATTTGTATAACAGTAAATGTTTTTACTTCATAATCTTATATGCCATTCTTCCCTTATTGTATTAAATGTAATCTTATCTCTACACACATAATAAAACTTCACGTACCGCATTTATTAACTACATTTAAAATATAGTCACCAAGGGGATTTCTATACCAAAAGAAAAAGCATCCCTCTGGATGCCTAACTTACCTTATTTATTAAATACATTTTCATCATGATGATATAAGGGATACTTCTAAAGGAATTTCTTCATCCTCTTTTCAACCTAACTAATAAAACTGATAATTAGTTGCTGTTCTTGCAGCCAGTCTTGTAGCTTTCTATATTCATCCCAATATGTTTTCTAGTTCCCTTTAATTGACTCTAAATAGATTGATTTTGTTGTAAAATATATAAATTGCTCTTCAGCATATGCAGCCATACTTTTCACTTCCTTTTTAGTAGACATATTGCTTCTATGTACACATCATGCAAAATTTATGTAAATAATTTAGATTCCCCAAATAATGTAACCAACTTGTGTCACGATAAACATTTTCTATCAAAAAAAACCTGCATAAATGCAAGTCAAATATAAATTATGGACTTTCTTTATATAAAATCACTGAAAAAATTTCATATCACTTATGCGTCTGGAGACGGAAATCTTGCAGCTTCAAAATGTGTACTATTTTCTACATTAGAAATAACTCCAGCTACACTACTTTGTGCAAAAATCTCGACTATATCCCCTGCATTTAACTGAATGATTGATGAAACAGCAACAACATTAGCAAAGTTTATTGGACCAAAAAAATCATTATCTATTGCAATTGCCGGATTTCCATTAACTCGAATTTCTACCCGCGCTCTATAATTTGTGTTTAGATTATTGGGAATGAACGCAATAGTCCCAATAACAGAATAAACACCTCTTGTCTTTGGAATAAAAATTGATGTAGCTGGATTATACTCATTCGCTAAATCAAATTGTTCATTTTGAAATAAGACCTTAACAAATGTATTTGCTGGTAAATTTTGATTAACTGTGCTCACAGCTCTAAAAGCAGATGCTCTCACAAGATTATATTGGTTATCATCAGAACAACAATTTACTTTTACATTAACCCAATGTTTCTCCTCATGCTTTTTATCACATTTTTCATAACCCTTACTGCCTCTATGACAATCGTGATATTTCTTTTTGTAATCCTTACAATGATTACAGTAGTAATAAGACATATTAAATTCCTCCTTTTAATTTATTACTACATACTATGTAAGATAGATTAGTAAAGTTTGGACAATCTATTACTATTTCTAATGAGATTAAAAATAGTAATATCAAATATTAATAGTGTATTTTGTTACATATTACTTTTGCATTCGGCACAGAAGAGTTTGTTTAATATTATTGCATCATGAGTATACACACGTTATAATAGGCACCTAATTACATATAAAGAGGTGCGAAAAATGAATAAGACAGAACTAACAAAAGTAGTGGCAGAAAAAGTAGAACTTACACAAAAGGATGCAGCTGTAGCAACACAAGCCGTATTAGATACAATAACAAGTGCACTAGCTAATGAAGAGAAAGTACAAATCCTTGGATTTGGTACATTTGAAGTACGCGAAAGATCTGCACGTACAGGACGTAACCCACAAACAGGTGAAGAAATGCAAATTGCGGCTTCAAAAGCACCTGCTTTTAAGGCCGGAAAAGAATTAAAAGAGGCAGTGAAATAATTAAAGATAGTCAAAAGGGTTTGATATTCTTATCAGCCCTTTTTCAATATCCTTGTTGTGCACAAAACAAAAAAGTATCAATCGAAAAATACATCTGAATACACATAAATCATTATATATAAGCGATTGAATTAACGTTATACTAACATTAACCTAGAAGCATCCAATGATCTTTGATTAATCACTACATTTTCTTTAGAGCCATATCAACATAAAAGAAGAGACACTGTATAGTATCTCTTCTTTTATGTTTCGTGCCTTTAATCAATAGTAAGAGTATATATCTATGCCCTCTTATTGCTGATTGGTGTTAAAATTGCTGCTCCCACAAGCAGAAGATCTGAAAAACACTCGTAGGGATAGCACTACATCGCTATCAAGCTAAGCTCTAAGCTCATACAACGTCAATCATAGTAGAGGTTGCTTCTTTTTTCTAAAGGCTACGTGTAGGGAATTTAAAGATTTGCATATGAAAGAAACCCTAACGGGTTTCATTTTTTTGAATTAAGCCGC
Source organism: Bacillus sp. PSXD-155 (assembly GCF_049310765.1). NCBI lineage: Bacteria > Bacillati > Bacillota > Bacilli > Caryophanales > Bacillaceae > Bacillus > Bacillus sp. PSXD-155. Next base: position 34,267 of record NZ_JBMOWC010000048.1, read on the forward strand.
TTGATTATGAGACATGGTACAAATGTAAACGACACCTAATATATCAAAGACTGTTTTTTTCTCATATCGATGAGGTTTTCGCCCATTTTGCTGTAGGAGGTTGAACAGGCGAATGAGATTAATGAGAGAGACCTTAGAAATGTCAGTTCGACTTTCAAAGGTCCATAAATGGAAGGAAAAGGAACCTAATGATTTATACTATATTCCTTTCATTATTTACGCTGCCTAAAATGCAATATTATTTGGATTTATTTCAACCGGCATTATAGAAATTAATAAGTCACTACCACCAATTGCAAATTCAATTATATTTCTTAATGTAGGAATCTTATCATTTATCTTACTAATACGTTATATTTTATACGGTGGTTTATTCTAACACTGAAGAAATTCCTATTTTTAATTACTCTTTGTGCAGTGTTTTATCCTTAGTTATCCTTGTTATCCACTTATTTATCAATCAATATCAATGGTTAATTAAAAAGATGACTTCACTAATTATGAATTTTTAATAA
>NZ_JBMOWC010000049.1:0-33431 GCF_049310765.1 Bacillus sp. PSXD-155
ATGAAATTTTCTAGTATTGTAATGGAATAAGTGTTATTCGTGAGGAAATTCTCCATTTGGTTTTCAAATTTGTATTTAGTACAAAGGGAGTTTAGTATATTAATTTTTAGTTGTTAATATAAGTTTTTTATATTAAGTAGAAAAAATAACAAATAAGGCGAGATAAAGTATATCTTTGTGGGGGATTTATGGGAAACATATATAATTTTGGTAAATTACTTGTTGGCGAGTTTAGTAATGATAGTCTTAATCAAAATTTAACATTTGCAGTTGCTATTGCAGCAGGATTATTAACAGTCAGTGCTCTTGTGACTATATTTATTTCATTGAACAAGCAACAAATAATCCAAAAGTGTAAAACACTTTCATGGGAAATGGAAGACATTATTAATGGAGATGAAAAGGCTTATAATAAATCGAATTTGAAAAGTAAATTTACTTTATATGAAAGGCTACTAAGTGAGCCCGTTTTACTAAGATTTAAACCAATATTTATTAACTTTAATAACTGGGCGATAATTCTTACAGTTCTTTTTTTACTTGCTACAATTAGAATTTGGCTTAGTATTGGTTATTTTTTAGGAGAAGACATAGCTGAGATAACGTTTGCTGGTGTAGTGTTACTTACGCTTTTTACCTCTTTAATGTTTACATTAATTAGTGTTAGAATTACAGGGAATTTAGACGTCCCAAAGAATATATTAAATGGGAATAAGTTAAGTAAAATAAAAACTAAAGACTTATGTGCAGGTTCTAGTAGCTTAATTTTCAAGAAAGAAAATAATATTTTATTGGGTAATCTTAATGTAAATTTACCAATTACTAATGTAGAGATACTACCACTTCTCTATGGAATCAGCTATGATAAAACAAAAAAAGAGAAAAGTATTAAGGCTATGGATCTTTTATGTACTCCTTACTTTCCAAAAGAGGAGAAAGTGAAATTTGCATATACAAGCCAATTTCAAAAGAAAGTTATAGTCATAGATGAAGCAGAATCATTTAAAGAAAGTATTACAGGAATAATTCGAATTGGAGATAAACTCAACCCTTCTCCTAGAAATAATATAGGTATGTTTTCTAGTCCGTTTTATCCGACGGGGTATAACTATAATATTTATTTTATTGATTTTGAAAATCCATTAGAAGAGAATCATACAGAGATGGAAGTGAATATTTCTAACTATGATGAAATTGAGGTTTATTGCTATTTTAGAACAAGCGAAGGAACAACATATGTTGAATACGGAAAAATAGAAATAAATAAATTTAATGAAGATTCGGTAATAGAACTTCCCCCAATATCCATTTCTCATAATAATATTGATTTTGAGGACATAGAATGGGAACACAAAGTAGAATTTGAGTAAAGTATATAACTATAATCTGTAACAATATTAGGGATAGATACATAACTTAAGGGGAAGTAAGATTAAGTTATTTTTGAGGATTTGTGCAAGTATAATATATTTTATATGGGTAATGAAAAGAGGCTCTATTCACTTGATTGAATTAGAGCTTTTTCTTTTTTAGAAGAATAAAAATTAAATTACATTTAAAGGACTTATGCAAATTTACTAAGGAGAGGGCTAGTTTCTCATGTATGGAAAGTAAATTATGAGTTCTATAAAGGATGAAAATGTTATATTGCTTGAAAAAGAAAGGTGAATATAGAAAAAGCTAGAGGAAAGATTAAAAAGGGCGGTTATTGATGAAATGGTGTTATGTATAAATTTAGATAGATATTTAATTTATTTATATATATGTTAGGGTATAAAAATATGCGTTGCCTGTCTATTTAAAAGATACACGTATCCCTTGCACCTCCCCCAACGTCACCCCCTAATCTAAAGAAGACAAAATAAAAAAGGGGGACCAAACCACTCATGAAAACCACCACAAAAGAAAAAAGAAACACCATCATTATGCTACTACTTTCAGCCGCAATTGGAATCTTTTCACCAATACTCATGTACATCACACTGGCACGTAAAAATGAAGTGTACAAATATCATTACCGAAAGGCGTTCAACTTTCACTTGTTAATTTTTCTTCTATTTAATATTAGTTCGCGTATTAGTGATGTTTTGTTTTGGATTGTATTTATTTTTGAGGTAATTCAAGTGCTCATTGTTGCGTGGAAAGTAATACGCGATGAACCATATTGTTATTTCATTCGAATTCCGTTATTTAAAGAAGATAAGTATATAGTGGAAGGAGAATAGGTGATGAAAAAAGAAGTGGAGATAAAGGAGAAGCAATTTTTTGTTATGGTTGCAGTGTTGTTTATTGCGATTTATATTGTTTTACGAAAAAGAAAGTATGAGTACTTTTATGATGGTATTAGCGAGTATGAAAATCGTTATAGAGGGCATGTTCCTTTTTTACTGCTTGCTGTGGGTTTGTTTCAATATTGTCGGCAGAATGAGATGAGTTTTTCTCATATGCTTCAGTATGTGAAAGATAAGTTGTCGGAGTAGGTGAGGATATGGCGTGGATGATTAGTGAGTTTGCAAGTGTTGGAGATGTTACGGTGCGGACGCTTCGTTATTATGACAAGATTAATTTATTAAAGCCGAGCGATTATACTGAGGGTGGGCATCGGTTATATACGAAAGATGATTTGTATGTGCTGCAGCAAATTCAATCGTTTAAGCATCTTGGTTTTTCGCTGGGGGAAATTCAAAATATTATATTGCAGCGTGATATAGAGACGGAAGAATTTTTAAGGCAAATGCATTTTCAAAGGGAATTGCTTTTGGCAGAGCAAGAAAGAATTGCGAAGGTGCTTTCGCATATGGATGAGATGACGAAGAAGTTTCAAAAGGAAGAACGAGTGGATGTCGCTTTGTTTTCTTCGTTTTTGCAAACCTTCATATGGGAGAAAGAAAATAAAGAATGGTTAGAGGAACACTTTTCAACGGAGAGTATTCAAGCGTTTTATAATAATAAGGAATTAAAAGAAAAGTTTGATCGGCGTTTTATGGATGTGATAGGGAAGTTGAAAAAGTATAAGGAAGAAGAGAAGGATCCGAGTCATCATGACGTTCAAGTTACTTTGAAGGAATTTTTCAATTTAATAGAAGGAGTAACGAACTATCTTGATATACCTCAAAGTGATATAGAGAATATAATCCAAAAATCAAACTTCTCACTATCTGAATTCCCAACCCTCTTTACAACCGAAGAAGAAAACTATATAAAAGAAGCAATTCAGCAGTTTAACACCTAGTTAAACTGCTTTTCCATTATAATAGAAGAAAACCCTAACGGAGGAAAATCCCATACCAACCTACAACAAACTAATCAGAAACAAAATCCCACAAATAATAAAATCCAACGGAAAAACACCCACAACAAGAATCTTACCCGAAGAAGAATACATAAAAGAAATCTGCAACAAAACACAAGAAGAACTAACCGAATACCTAGAAGCAGACACAAAAGAACATAAACTAGAAGAACTATCCGACCTCCTAGAACTAATAAACGCCCTAGCCGAACACGAAGGCACAACACTAGAAGAAATCAACAACATCCGAAAAAAGAAAGCAAAAGAACGAGGCGACTTCTCAGATCGAGTCTTTCTAATCGAAGTAACCGATAACTAACCCCTCCTAAGCCCCTTACAAGCCCTTACCAAGTAATAAATCACTAAGAAAAAACATAACAAAACAAAAACACCAACAAACACCGTAGTAGTAGTCAAAAAAAATTTAAAATAATACGCCAAAAACCCGGCCATCCTCCCATATATATTATGAAGGGGCTTTTACTTTTGAACGGAGACGGGAGGAACTTTGATGGCGGTGTATCGTACTGTGCAGGTGAATTTTTGGCAGGATGATTTTGTTTTGGATTTGACGCCGGAGGAGCGGTATTTTTATGTGTATTTGCTGACTTGTTCGAAGACGACGCAGTGTGGGATTTTTCCTTTTCCGAAGCGGTTAGCTGAGATGGAGACGGGTTATAATCGGGAGACTGTTGATAAGCTTGTGCAGCGTTTCATTGATTATGGGAAGATTCTTTATGATGCGGATACGCGGGAGTTATTCGTTTTAAATTGGCTTCGTTATAATCCGGTGACGAATACGAATGTGGAGAAGTGTGTGCTTCGTGAGCTTAAGGGTGTGAAGAATAAGGAGTTTGTACATATGTTTCTTCAGAAGTGCGTAGAGGAGGAGCTGAATGTTCCGATGCTTTTAGCACATTTCGGTATGCCTGGTGATTTGGCTGTGGATGATGTTGAGCCAGTTTGTGAGGAGACAGAGGCGGAAGAAGAGGTTATAGAGGAAGAAACGGGAAGTCGTGTGTTTTCTTTTTATGAGCAACATTTCGGTAGTTTGTCTCCTTTTGCGGTGGAGGAACTGAGTGCGTGGATGGATGATTTGTCGGAGGAGCTTGTGCTGAAGGCTCTTCAAATTGCGTTTGAGAATAATAAGCGGACGATTGCTTATGTGAAGGGGATTCTGCGTGGCTGGCACGGGAAAGGGTTTACGAAAGTGTGTGAGGTTGAGGCGGATACGGCTAAGTTTCGGAAGAAGGAGTTGTCTGTTAGTACGGGGGAGACGGAGGAGTTTTTGGCGAGGTGTGAGGAGTGGGAGAAGAATGCGCCATCTGAGGAGGAGTTGCAGCGCTTTTTAGCGGAGCGCGGGTGGCGTCCATGAGTATTCAAAATGTGGAGGCGGAAAAGACGGTGTTAGGTTCTCTATTACTTGATGGAGAGCTTATTAAGGAGTGCCGTTTGGCGGAGCAGTATTTTTCGATGCCTGTGCACAAGTCTATATTTCAGTTAATGCGAAAAATGGAAGAAGAGGGGCAACCGATTGATCTTGTGACGTTCATTTCTAGGGTAGATCCGAAGTTTTTAGAGGGGATGGGGGGAATGGAGTATTTTATAGGGTTAATGGATGGTGTGCCTACAACTGCCAACTTCTCTTATTATGAGGGGCTTGTTCGAGGTGCCTGGAAAATGTATCAGGCGGGTGTTCTCGGGCACAAGATGGGGGAGCGTCTTATTGCGGAGAAGAATGAGAAAATTATAGGTGAGACGATTACAGCACTTTGTGAGTTAGAGGAAAAAGACTCTGTATGTGAGTTTGATTTGAAGGATGCGCTAGTTGATTTATATGAAGAGCTTCATCAAGATGCGAAAGAGATTACGGGTATTGAGACTGGTTATACATCGCTAAATAAAATGACGTGCGGATTGCAGGAAGGTGATTTTGTCGTTCTTGGTGCGCGTCCTTCTATGGGAAAGACTGCGTTTGCGCTTAATGTTGGACTGTATGCGGCGAAGTCTGGAGCGGCGGTTGGATTGTTTTCATTAGAGATGAGTAGTAAGCAATTGTTGAAAAGGATGGCATCTTGCGTGGGCGAAGTGTCAGGAGGTAGGCTAAAAAATCCGAAGCATCGTTTTGCGATGGAAGATTGGGAGAAGGTAAGTAAGGCGTTTGCGGAGATTGGTGAGTTGCCATTTGAGATTTACGACAATGCAGGTGTTACGGTGCAAGATATTTGGATGCAAACCCGTAAGTTAAAGCGGAAACACGGTGATAAAAAGCTTTTAGTCATTGTAGATTATTTGCAGCTCATTACGGGCGATCCGAAGCATAAGGGCAATCGATTTCAAGAAATTAGTGAGATTTCTCGTAAGCTTAAGTTATTAGCACGTGAGTTAAATGTTTGTGTAGTAGCGTTATCACAGTTATCTCGTTCTGTAGAGTCGCGGCAAGATAAGCGTCCGCTTTTATCAGATTTAAGAGAGACGGGACAAATTGAGCAAGATGCGGATGTCATTATGCTTATGTATCGCGAGGATTATTACGATAAGGAAACGAAGCAGAAAGAGATGACGGAGATTCATGTGGCGAAGCATCGGAATGGGCCTGTGGGGAGTTTTAAGCTGAGGTTTTTGAAGGAGTTTGGGCGGTTTGTGGAGATTGGATGATAAAATAGAAGAAAGCATATAAAAAGGTAAAGGAGTGGTTACGGATGACAAAAGTAGGTCGTTTATATGAACAAGAGAAGCAAGAAGAAATTGATAAAGCACTTTCGGCAGCTGGAATGCTCTTTAAAGGAATGAGTGTAGAAGAAATAGCTAAAAAATTAGATGTAACAATTGAAAAGGTGAAAGAGTGGGAGAAGCGTTTATCTCATTAATCGCTGAGGTAATGGCAGCGTCTGTATAAATTTATACAAAAATAGCCGAATATTTATTATATAATAGTCGGCTATTTTTGTACGGAGAAGTTGTTAGGTTTAATACGCAAATCTTTTGATTTGCTCTTGAATATGTTCCTCATTTCCCCATAAAGAAAGATCTTCTCTCTGCAGTAATCCATTGCTGCAAGTCATCTTGGCTACGTCGGACAAGTCGATTTACTAAAACATCATGCCATACATAATCCTCTAATAGGTATATATGAACGGGGTCATCTGTATAAAAAGCAATATTACGCTCTTCAAGTGATGGTCCATAAATCATCTCTTTAGAATCTATCGATACAATAAACCAATGTTCTGTAGACAAGGTTTCTGTATAAGGTGTTATGCGATGTGCTTCTAGATTTTTAATGGGATTTTCAACATGTAGGGTAATACCTTGTATTGTAACTTTATCAGCTACTTCAGATAGATCTTCTTTTAACGCTTCATACATCTCATCCCACATTGAAATGACAATACGTCGTTCTGCTTTTTTTATTAATGCCTGACAATAGCTAATGATTGTTTGATTGTCTTTTAAAGTAATCACTCGATTATCTGTTTTTTCTTCGGAAGTTTCTAGTTTTTTTAATGAATCACTTATTCCTTCATATGTAGACTGCCATTCTGATTGCGCCTTCTGTAAAAAGATTTCAACAGGTAGAGGTGAATAGCGAGTGGTGTCATTTATTTCTTCTTTCATGACAATTCCTTTTTCTACAAGGTTACCTAAAATCTCATAAATTCGCGCTCTTGGGACACCCGAATCTTTACTCACTTGGTAGGCTGTGACAGGCCCTTGTTTAACAAGAGATACATAAGATTTAGCTTCATATTCATTGAAACCAATTTTTTTAAGCTGTTGCACTATGTAGTCCACTTTTTTCGTCCTCCGATGTTTGCTTTTATCCCGCATTAACGGGCAGTAAGACCCCCACCTCAAAATTCAGCGGAAGCAAAGAAGTTAGGTGGGGGGCGGGCTGCCCGTAAAAGCCCGATTGGTTCAACTAATAATCAGTGGCCCCACTGATTAAAGTTTCACTTTATATTTCAACGTTACAATAACTGTTTACATTTAGCAAATTATTAGTTACTATTCGAATAGTGACTAAAGGGGAGGTTAATAGTATGGATTTTTATTTAGACCCATCTGTATTAATGATTTTGATTGTTTTTGGATTTGTAGCTGCATTTATTGATTCAGTTGTAGGTGGTGGTGGACTCATTGCTTTACCAGCTTTATTATTTACAGGACTGAATCCAGCAAGTGCAGTAGCTACGAATAAACTAGCGTCGACAATGGGAAGTGCAACTAGTAATATTGTGTTTTATCGTTCTGGTAATCTTGATTTGAAATCGGCGTTTAAATTAGTTCCGCTCACTTTCATAGGTTCCATAATAGGGGCATGGACCGTTCATTTAATGAATCCAGAAGTACTGAAGCCATTGATGTTGATTATGCTTGGTGCGGTCGCTATTTATACGATATTCAAAAAGGATTGGGGTAGTATTTCCACTCATAAGAAATTGTCTGGTCGACACGTCATTATTTTTACCTTTTTTATTTTTGCTATTGGTTTTTATGATGGATTTCTAGGTCCTGGAACAGGTTCGTTTTTAATGTTTTCTCTTTTATTTATTGGGTATGATTTTTTAAAAGCAGCAGGTAATGCGAAGCTTCTTAATTTAGGAAGTAATGTTGGTGCATTGTTGATGTTTATGTATGTAGGGCAAGTCAACTATGCATATGGTTTTATAATGGGGATTGCTCAAATTGCTGGAGGAGTTGTTGGCTCCAAGTTTGCTATAAAAAAAGGAAGCGGGTATGTTCGTGCTCTTTTCATTACAGTAACTTGTTTATTGTTAGCGAAAAATCTGTATGACTATATTCAGTAAGTAATTAAAGAACGTAGAAAAGGTTAAATACGCAGATTACATAAAATATAAGAAGACACTAGGGAGAAAATTCCTTTTAACATTTTTTAGATGCTACCTTATTTGAAGATAGCATCTAAAAAGAAAATCTAAGTGAAGAGAATGAAAAAAAAATATAAACTCATATTTTTCCATATGAAATTTCATTTGTTTTATTTACATAATATCTTTACAATCATTTGATAAAATAAAGTCAACTGCATATTGTGAGGGTGGGTGGTTATCCCTTCTTTCCATTTGGAAGGAAAGGGGGTGATAATATGGAGTTTTTGTTTGACCTTGTAAAAGAATTTGTAAAAGCGACTGTGCGCGAAGTTTCAGCGTATTTTTTGCGGAAGCAACTTCTGGGTAAAGACAACAAAAAACCCACTCCGCGCCGTAGGAAGCAAAAGGGTGGGTTTCGTAAAAAATAATAACGTATAATAACCACCACCCTATACGGTAGCAGTTAAGGAAGAGATGTTAGCGCATCTCTTCCTTTTATTATATGCCAATTTATTCGCTGTTACACTTATATAGTATTCTACGGAAAATATATCATATTCCTATTTTGTGGTCAATTTGATCCCGCTTTAACGGGCAGTAAGACCCCCCACCTCAAAATTCAGTGGAAGCAAAGAAGTTAGGTGGGGGTCGGGCTGTCCGTAAAAGTCCGATTGGTGAGGGCTGATTAAAGTTTCACTTTATTGCATAATTGAAAAGGTGTAGTCTTATTCCTCTTCAAACTGAAAAATATCCCGATTAATAAGTTGGTGGAGATACCTATCCATTTCAGCAGCAGAAACGCTTTTTTTATTTTTAAACCACCATGTGCTTAATGAGGTGATTGCCCCTGAATAAAACTCAATGATTAAATCATTTGGTATCGTATGGTTTTTGCAAAGTTGATTTAATGCTTCTATTTCTTGTTTTCTCGTTTCGTGACTTAAATAATGTGTACGGGTAATAAATTGTTCATCAGACATTTGCGTTTCTAATATTTTACCGAGTTCTTCATGATGTAGGAATTGTTCCATTACTTGAAATGGTTTACTTAATCGATCTGAAACCGGTATTTCAGCAATCATCTTGCCGTATCGTTTAAATCCAAATGTTAATAAAGCATCTTTATCTTCAAAGTGTTTATAAAAGGTTGTTCGGTGTACCATTGCACGGTCACATATTTGGTTAATCGTGATCGTACTATATTTCTGTTTTGATTGCGTCATTAATTCAAATAAGGAATCCCACAGTAATTTATGTGTACGTCTAATACGTAAATCAAGTTGTTTTTCATTATCATTCATCTACAATTCTCCTTTTTTGTAGATTAAATATACAGTGGTTGAAAATTGATTCTCCCTTTTTAATCTACATATGTATATTATATTACATGTGTTTAGGTATATTTAAAGTTTTTTAAGTAAGAAACAGGAGGAGAATCTGTAAATGAATATGACAACTAAGAGCCCTACAAGTGGCAAAGTTGATACTTCTAATTTGAAACATACCCCCATTTTAATTGCATTACTTTTAGGAGCAATGGTTGCATTATTAAATGAAACATTACTTGGTAATGCGTTAACGGTATTAATGAAAGAATTTGACGTAACCGCTTCAACGATTCAATGGCTTTCTACAGCTTACATGTTAGTAGTTGGGGTTTTAGTTCCAATTACAGCGTTACTTCAGCAATGGCTCACAACGAGACAAATGTTTTTGATCGCTATGGTAACGTTTTTAGTCGGTACATTAATTGCGGGATTCGCACCGACATTTTCCGTTTTATTAATTGGCCGTATCGTCCAAGCTGTAGCGACGGGGTTAATTACACCGTTATTAATGAATACGATTTTAATCATTTGTCCACCTGAAAAACGTGGTGCGACAATGGGATTAATCGCACTCGTGATGATGGCAGCTCCGGCAATTGGCCCTACATTATCTGGAGTAATTGTGGATTCATTAAATTGGCGCTGGTTATTCTATATTGTTATTCCTATCGTGATCATTTCCATTATGATTGGGATGAAGTACATTCAAAATGTTTCAGAGTTAACAAGGCCAAAAGTAGATTACCCATCTATCCTTTTATCGACATTAGGATTTGGCGGGCTTGTGTATAGCTTTAGTGCATCGGGTGATTTAGGATGGTTCGATGCAAAAGTGTATGGCACTTTAATTGTTGGGCTTATCTCATTATGTATTTTTGCCGTTCGACAATTGAAAATTGAGAATCCAATTTTAGAATTACGAGCATTTAAAGTTCCGATGTTTACATTATCAGTTGGATTAATTGTCATTGTGATGATGTCGTTATTTTCAACGATGACTTTATTACCGATGTTCTTGCAAACCGTTTTACTCGTTACAGCTTTTAAATCAGGAATTATCATGCTTCCGGGAAGTGTTATTAGCGCCATAATGGGACCAATCGCAGGTAAACTATTTGATAAATTTAGTCCGAAAGTTATTATCGTTCCCGGCATTGTGTTAGTAGGAATTGCAATGTTCTTATTTAAAGGCATTACTCCTGATACATCAATGGTACAAATTATTATTATGCATAGCGTATTAATGGTTGGACTCATGTTTGTCATGACAGCACAAACATACGGTTTAAATCAATTAACACCAGATTTATATCCGCACGGAACAGCACTATTTAGTACGTTGCAACAAGTAGCTGGTGCAATTGGTACAGCTATCTTTATTTCGAAAATGTCTTCAGGAACAACTAAGTATATGGAAAGCTCCGCAAATCCACTGGATCCAGTAGAGAAGTTAAACGGTTTAACGTCAGGGTTCCAAGGTGCATTTGCACTTGGGTTAATCTTTATTATTGTTGCATTTATCGTATCGTTATTCTTAAAAGAAGAGAAAGAAGGAGTAAAGGAAGCGAGGGTTTTACAGAACGAACATTAAGGTTTATATAAAAAAGACATCTTTCTCTAGAAGAGATGTCTTTTTTATATTTTTTTCGTAACACTTGTTTTGGGTGTCTTCATATATAAGAATTGGTATGTACAATATTTCTCCTTTTTGAGAATAAGGATGCAAAGCCGTACTAATAACTAATAGTTCACCAGATGATTTAGTGACATCGTATATAGATCCTGTTATGAGAATAGGCATAGTCATGATTGTGAAGTTGTTATATTGGTATTAAATGATTTATACGTTTTTTATAGTAAAAATTAGAGACACTTCAATAAAAAGGAATTAAATATGGTACTCTTTAGTTAAGATATTTAAACGAAGACAGGGGAAATGAAGATGGACAAAAAGCTAACGTATTGGCTAGCATCTATTATAGGTGTAGTAGTACTTGCAATTGGTATGACTTATGGAATGTTACAGTTTGCTGAAGTCCCGCTTGAGAGTGAGGACCATGTTTTTGCAGAGGTTAATAAAGAAGACACACTATCGAATGAAGCAGAAGTGAAAGGTTCAAATGCACAACTTCACATTACAGTAACTTCTACTGAAGAAGAAGTTATTTCAGCTATGCATAGTATGACTCATCAAAAAGTAAAAGCGTGTGAAGGAAAGGGAGCGATTCCTATGTCCAAAAAGAATGCAGAGAAAGTAAGAAACATTCTAAACGGAAACAATTTCAAGAATAAAGAAGAGCTATTAGCAATTACTGAAAGATGGGCAAATAGAGATTTTAGTGAAATTTTAGAAGAACATAACTATTTTATTAAACTTCAAGGTGGCAAGATAGGTGAAGCTACAGTAATGGATAAGGTAGACGAGCAAGTATTCTGTTTCAATACTTTCGGTGATGATGTAACGGCCGCATTATTTAAATCAGGAGATCTTCAAGCGCTGTAAGGTGTTTTTTCTTTGATATAAAGAAAGCCTCAAGTATTCATATACTTGAGGCTTTTCCAATGGAAAGATAGGAATGATCCGAATTCCTTACATTAAGAACAAAGTGGAATTACTCCTAAACCAATTAATAAAGCTGCAGCAACTGCTGGAATTGGTACAGGAATTTGAATACCTTCTACAAACAAGAAATACTGACCACTCACTATTTTAAAACAAACTACTTGCATGGCTATTCCTCCCTTCTTTTAGAATTAATACATTATATTAATTAATCTATTTATTGATATAGTTAGATTATCTATTTTTAAAAATATAGTTAATATGTGAATAGTTTTCGAAAGGACCTGCTCAATCAATGCGGAAAAACATAAGATGAAACGAATCCATTAAAATACATGAGTGAACCTTAGTTTTCCCCTCTTATCTAAAGGAGGAACTATTATGGGTTATGGTGGTAGTTGTGGCGGTTGTGGCCTCTCGGGAGGCTTTGCTTTATTAGTCGTGTTATTCATTTTATTAATCATCGTTGGAGCTTCTTGCTTCTGCTAAAAACTATTGGAAAAGACACTCATATAGAGTGTCTTTTCTTTCGTGCAAAATGCTTCCTGATATTATCCAACTGTATATAGTATACGGTATACTTTTTCCTCATTAGACATATAAAAATGTTGGAGGGATGTTATGAAACTAGTAGGGAAGCACATTTATATTCGGCTTTATAAAACTGATGATGCCAACGAGTTAGCTAACTTACATATTAGAAATCGCGAATTTTTTCAACGAGTTTGTCCATTGCTCCCAGAAGTTTTTTATACAGAAGAACATCAAAAAATACGTCTTGAACAAGCTCTAAAAAAGACAGCTGAAGGGCAAGTATACCCTTTCGGAATCTTTTTAAGAGAAAATGATAAACTGATTGGAGACATTTCATTAACTCAAATTGTTAGGGGAGACCTCCAAAGCTGTTATACGGGATTTACTTTAGATAAGGAGCATAATGCAAAGGGCTATACAACAGAGGCTCTTCAACTTGTTGTAGATTTTGCTTTTAGGGAATTAAAGCTACATAGAATTGAAGCAGGAGCGATGCTTGATAATTTAGCATCTATTTGCGTATTAGAAAAAGTGGGGGTTTAAAAAAGAAGGTATAGCGAAAGAAAATATAAGGATTAATGGCAAATGGACAGATCATCAAATATTAGCTATCATCAACAGCTTGGATGTGTAAGCTTATTTTGATTCCAATAACGATAATTATGTAAAGGGCTGTCTATATCGACAGCTTATTATATTTTTTGCTTAGCGTGATTTTTTCGGAATGCTGGCGGCAGCCCATCGCTATCAAGTTAATAAATTGATTGTTCCCTAAAGCAAAAAAATGAACTTAATTCTCATAGATAAATATAGAGAGAAGAAATTCTGTTTTTGGAGTACCTCAAAATCTTGGCTTGATGGGCATGGGGTAGCGTCAGGCAAAGTCGGATTTAAGTTCACCCATACTAGATGTGAAAGAACCCAATAAAAAAGCAATGACCCTTTTTTATAGTTATGATGTAATCACTACAAAAACATAATAACCAACCAAAAGATCATTGCAATGGATAACATTATTTGCTTACAACTAAAGGTTTATAAACTTTCTTGTCAAACAAATACATAATATGGCTAAGTACCAAGAAAAATACTATAAGGCCACCGATGTAGACAATGGATTTTGCTCCTATTCTGTCATAGTCAAAGAAAAAGTAAGCATAATGTACTGGCTTCCCATCAATTGGCGATATATTGTACACATATCCCATTAGACCTGCGATAGTAGCAAATGCCACATATGAGAGCGGGTATATCAAAACATAATATACATCTCGGTATTTTAAATGATTAGATTCTGTAAATAGAAAATAATCCACAAGGCAAAGAATAGGTGTAATCAAATGTACTGCAAGATTATCAAATTTCCAAAGATAAAAACTTCCACCCATTGTAAAGGTAGTAGGAGCAAGCAACACCCAATAAACGATAAGTGTTAAAAGTAAATCAATTACACATATCATTTCAAAGCGTGGAAAATAGCCAGCACTTCCCGTCTTCCCATCATTTATCAATCCCTTAACTGTACGTATAGTAAGTATACTAAACAAGATCAGTGCTAAAAAATTACTTTGGATAGTATAGTACATAAATATCTTAAAATTCATTTCGCCCGATTGGATGCCCATACGTGATAATAGACCATATAATGCAAAAATAAGGCTACCAATTCTAAATAATACTGCTATCACTCTATTATGTATCATACGATTCCTCCTAATTTATATTAATATCATTTCATTCAACCAAATATTCATCCATCATTTCATCTTAAATTTTTACATGAAACGTTATTTTAGCGTTTTAGCGAAGCTTTGTCAAAAATTTACCCTTACCTTCATTTGGATTTTTAGATTGACTGTTACTATTCAGCCTTAATGATTAAGTAAAAAATATAAATAGACCAGTCTATAGTTGGACTGGTCTACCTGTAAATGCCTTTTCTATTGATTCTAGAATAGAGAGTTGTTTCCTTTTACAAGTCTCAACAAAGCTCATAACCGTGCAATATAATTCATTTCCGCTTTGTTTTCTAAAGCAACCCGATACCTTCTGTTTCAGCTTGCATTTTCGTAAATCTCGCTCGGAAAGATTATTGTTATATGCTATCTTGAAATCCCTTAAGAATAGCAAATGATTCGATTTATACTTCGTTAATCTGTTCAGAAGAGTCTTTTCGGATTCCTTGGCATATTTCCCTTTAGTTTGGATATTTTCTTCATACCCTTTACTAAGCAGATTATCATATCTGGTTTCGTATGCTATAATTTCTTCTTCAGGGTAGCAGGTCGTTGCAAGAGTAAGTGAATGCTAGTGAAATATATAATGGTTGAATGCAGAAATAGGAGAATAAATGGTTCACATAACGACTATGTACTTAGTTCATCATTAAATTAGAGTTAAATTATTTTTTGAGGTATTTTTATTAAAAAGGTATTTTATTTGTTTGAAAGGAGTTAGAAAAGTGAAAAAAAAACATCAAGAACAACCAACCTCATGGCGGCCTAGAGGTTTTATTCAATGGTTACTGACAATCCTTGCAGTAATTGTATTTCCTATTATCAGCATTATGACATACTATATTTGGAATCCAGGCGGTTTTCCTAATATAATGAGTGCCCTCGGAGCGGGTGCATTGATAATACCTACGTTGCTATTAGGTATAACTGTTGTGATAATCATTTTATTAGTATTAGCTGTCTGGAGGAAAGCTTTACTAGCTCGTGCAATTTTGATCCCTTTAGTTTTATTATTAAGTTTTCTAACTGTCGAGCCAATCATTAAAATGTTAAACTATGCAAAAAACGAGAATGTTTCCGTTTCACTTAGTTCTCATTTTTTTGGTAAGACAGAAATCACATCAAAATTCACACAGGACGTCGTATACGAAACAACACCTGATGGCGTGGAATTAAAGCTTGATGTATGGCGAGCCCATGGAGACTCAAAACAATCACTACATCCCGCTATTGTAAAAGTGCATGGAGGTGGATGGGTTGAGGGTGATAAAGAAATGGCCCCTCACTGGAGTCAATGGTTAAGTGAATTAGGATATACTGTGTTTTCTATACAATATCGTATGCCACCTCATGCAGGATGGAAAGATGAAGTAGCTGATGTAAAATCAGCAATAGGATGGGTAGCAGAACATGCGGATGCTTACAATATTGATCCTGAAAAAATAAACGTAATGGGACAGTCAGCAGGTGGAAATCTAGCTATGCTAGCCGCCTATAGTATGGGAGATACAAAGTTACCTCCTTCAACAAATGTACCGTCAGTAACTATTAACTCTGTGATTAATATATACGGTCTGTCTGATATGGAGGGAATTTATAAGAATAGTCCAAGTCCTGATTATATGCAAGATGTAATGAAAAAATATATTGGGGGTACACCTTCACAATTCCCTGATCGTTATAAAATACTTTCTCCGATCAGTTACATTCAGGAAAAAACACCTCCAACTATTACACTTTTAGGAACAAGTGACCGAATTGTACCAGAAGAACAGGCTGAAATTTTGGATAAAAAACTAAAAGAAAATAACGTTTCTCATGAACTTTATCTTCTTCCAAGAGCTGACCATGTTTTTGATGGAGCACCAGATAGCTTGAGTACTCAGTTTGCTTATGAAAAAGTAAAAGCCTTTCTTCAAAAGTATAATAAATAAACATGGGGAAGAATAATCCGGGAAGCTTTATTTACATCATTGTAAAAATTTAAACAAGCATTTTGATGAGTTTTTTCAAAATGCTTGTTTTTTAGTATAAATCCAGTATTTATAGTTTTGGAATTTGATTTACACTTCCCAGTGTAGGTGCTCCTTCTAGACCTAATATGGTGTTAGTGGGGTAGCGCCACATGGCTATCAAGCTAACATTTTTAAGTACCCCCTAAATGAAAATTTTGTGTTTTTATAGAACCAAAGTTTATTTTTATCGTTTTGGAGAACAACAGATTTTTTAACTTGATAGCAAGGGGGTATTTCAATAGCATAGCTTAATGGATGTGTGGTGGGCCCCAATAAGGTTGTTTAAAATTCGGCTTTGGAGACATTTTCAAATACGTTCAACATCCAAACTAAGCTAAGGTAATTACAAATGAAAGTGTCCTATTAATATATTTCAAAAAACATATAATTCCATTCTCTTGCTATATTTTTAGTTAACCCACTTGACTATAACGTAACGTCATAGTGCATAATTTTAACTATATTAAATAAGGAGTGAAAGAAATGAATATAAAATCATTACGGTCCGATAAAATATATCGAAAAATTTTACAAGCTCCAAAAGAGGAAAAGGTTGAATTATACAGACAAGAAATGTTGGCTCCGTTTATGGGGAAATGGGAAATTCAATATGTTCCTTTTAAAGCTGAGGAGCAAAATGGCTTTGATGTTATTACATTGAATAATATAATGAGCATTTCTCCTAATCAGATTACAAATGAGATTACACCAGAATTAGAATTGATTTCGTCTGATTCTTTTTGGTCTGAGTGTAAAGAAGCTGTTAGGAAAAGCCTTCATTTATTTAGAGAGCATGATGTGAACCTTCGTGTATCTGATTACTTATTCACGATTCTATTAGGGGATCCAAATAGCCCTTCATTAATGTTAAATGAAGGATATAGTGGTGATGGAGGTATCCCTGGCTATATTTTGTGTACATTTGTGCCAAATGAATACACAATACCTCGAATGAAGGCTGCTTTAGCACATGAATGTAATCATAATGTTCGATATCAATTTATTCAGTGGGACCATACGGTTACTTTAGGTGAATTAATTGTTAGTGAGGGTTTAGCAGAAAACTTTGCTACTTCTATTTTTGGGGAAGATCTACTCGGTCCTTGGGTATCGAAAACAACTATGGAAATGCTTAATAGACGTATTAAACCCGTGCTCAAGGAACAATTACAATTAACAGGATTTGATAAAATTGCACCGTATCTTTATGGTGATGAATTAGCAAAACTTCAAAACTATATACCAGTCAATATGCCTTATGCTGCTGGTTATGCCTGTGGATACTATTTAATCAAATACTATTTAGAGAAAACAGGAAAAAACATCTTTGAAGCCACAATAATTCCTGCCAATTTAATACTAGATGAAATAAAAGGATTTTGGGATGAAGAAACAATTATTAACGGTTAAAGATATTGTCCAAATTACAGGCATAACCAAAAGAACCTTACAATATTATGATAAAATAAATCTATTAAAGCCAATTTACTTAACAGATAATGGTTATCGACTCTATGATAGGAACAGTTTAGCACAGCTTCAAACGATTCTATTTTTTAAGGAAATGGAATTTTCTCTAAAGGAAATTGCGGATGTATTGAAGCTTACGAGAGAAGAACAGCAACAATTGTTAAAGAAGCATAACCAAACTTTATTGTTAAAAAAACAACGTTTAGAAGCAGTTATTACTGCGGTGGATGAGTATGTATCAGGAAAGGATATTTACAACTTAAATATTTTTAATAATTCATCCATTTTATCATTACAAGAACAATATACTCATGAAGCGAAATTCATCTATGGGGAAACAGAAAAATACAAAGAATTTGAGGAGAAATTGAAAAATCTCTCTCCTAATGAAAAAGCGAACTTATTTCATGAATTCGAACAAAAAATGGAAAGAGTGTTTAGAAAAATTGCTTCCTATATTAATCAATCACCTACTTCCGATGAAGTACAGCAATTAATTGTAGAGTGGAAAAGTTATCTCGAACAATCTATTGTGTGTGATTCTGAAATGTTGACATGTATTGCAAATGCGTATAAATTTGATAATCGATTTAAAAATTACATAAATCAATTTAGTAATGAAGACTTAGCTGAATTTTTATATAATGCAATTATATATTATATAAATAAAAAGAAAAATTAATGTCATACTATTTATAATAGGGGGTCACCTTACATGGCCGTCAACTTAAGAAGAATAAACGCCACCAAAACAAAAAAAGCCCCAACTTATTTTTTTTGAAAATAAGTTGGGGCTTTTGAAACAGAAAAGTATATTTTTAACTATGAAAACTACGATAAATTTTTCCTTTTTTCCTACTTGCTAAATTCAGCAAGTAAAATTTTTTTAAAAGGATTAGGACTGTCAGTTCTACCCAAACTATTCCAATTGACGACCAACGTATGCTTGCCTCCAAGTTTACCTCCAACAAAGGTAGTAAACCCTAGAATGCCACCTGTGTGCCCCCATATCGAGACACCGCTTGGAAGCTTAGTTTCATAGATTCCAAGACCATATCCATCGATTCCTTCTTTTCCTGTAGGAACTGTAGTAAGCATTTGTTTTAGTTGCTGTTCTTTCAGTAATTTGCCACCGAGCAAGTAAGAGAAGAATTTGTTTAAGTCGTCAGCAGTAGAAATCATATCTCCAGCAGAGCTACCTGCACTTGGGTTATAATAAGTAACGTCTTTTAGCTCACTTGCTCCGTCTGGTTGGACATATCCACGGGCATGGTTAGTGCCTGGAATAACACTTGAGTTGCCTGGTAGGAATGTATTCGACAATTCAAGTGGTTCAATAATTCGATTTTCAACCTCTTCCGCATAGCTGTTTCCAGTTACTTTTTCAATAAGAATACCCAGTAATACGTATCCTGTGTTTGAATAAGACCAGCCCTTTCCTGGGTCAAAGTCTGGGGGCAAAGAAATCCCCATCTTCACTAACTCTTCAGCCGTATACGATTTTTTTGTATCCGTAAAATCAGCGTCTTTTGACCTTGAGTATTCAGCGATACCACTTGTATGGTTCAATATGTGCCGAATAGTAATCTTGTTACCATCATATCCATTTCCTTGAATGACACCAGGTAACCATTTTTCGATGTAGTCGTCTAGATTCAGGCGATTCTCTCCAACTAATTGAAGTACAACTGTTGCAGTGAACGTCTTAGTCACACTCCCAATGCGAAAGCGAAAATCTGTTTTCATTGGTTTCTTGGTTCTCAGATCCGCTATTCCAGCGGCATACCCCCACGTTTTTCCACCCTCAGAAGTTTTAGCAAGTATCCCCGGGTATCCAAATTGCAATGTATCCCGCATTGCTTGCTTGACGGAAGTACGATCTCGTTGAGTATTTGTTTGTAACGAACTAGATACATTTTGAGTGGGCTCTGCTTTTACAATTGAGGTTGGTGTTGTATATAACAGGGAACTTCCAGCTATTAAAAGGGCCAGACTTGCACAAGTAATTTGACTACGTATTTTCATAAGGCATTCCTCTCCTCTATTCATATTGTATAAGTGTTTGCTTACTGTTCCTTACTTCCTGACAAGACTTAGGGAAAGGCCCTCACGCATATAGATTAAAGCCCCAGTACAAAGGTATCTATAATACCAACAATTTGAGCCAGTTAAATCTCCATCCCTTCTACAACTAAATTATTCAAAGGTATGAAAGCATATTATGTACCCTTAGTTATTGTTAGGATTAACACAACATGAGACATAGCCCCAACCCATATTTTACTTTATTTATCCATGATATGTATTGAGAAAGAATGTAAATTCGAATCCTTTCCGTACCCCAACTATTGATCGTTTTTTTCACCTATTATAATTAGTTATTTAGAATTTCATAATAAAAAACTGTAAACAAATAACGAGTTCCTTAGCGAACAGGAAGTGGTTGGAAAATGTATCTAACGTACAAGTTACTTTTTTTGATATGGTGACCCCATCGCCATCAAGCTAAGGTTTTGAAGTACCTACTAAATGAAATTTTTCTTTCTCTACAGTTAGTTATTTTGAGAAGTCAGCTCATTTTTTGTTTTTGGGGTGTTTATTTTTCTTAAGTTGATGGATGTATGGTGCTACCCCTATAAGCTCAATAGGTCATAGTTGGAAAAAAAGTAAGGCTATGGCCTATTTTTACACGTATCTCGGCTGTACCCCTTCTACAGCAAAACGGGTGAAAATCTCATCGATATGAGAAAAAACGGTTTTTGATATATTAGGTGTCGTTTACAATTGTACCCTTTCTGATAATCAAGCCGCTTAATTCAAAAAAGTGAAACCCGTTAGGGTTTATTTCGTATGCAAATCTTTCAATCACCTACACTTGCCCTTTAGAAAAAAGAAACAATCTCACCTAAAATTGATTTTACATAAACTTAGCTTGATAGCGATGTGGCGATACTCCTAACAGACATAAAAATGATTCGTTTGTTTTTTTATTGAATATATACAAACATTATTATAATATGTTTGTATATATTCAAACGAAATAAACTTATGTTTATTTATATTCGAAAGAGATAGGAAGTGTTAATAACAATAAAAAAATGGGTATACCACCAACAACAAAGAGCTGCAAAAAGAATGAAACCAATACGGAAAAGATGCTTTCTTGAGAAAATCGAAAAATAAGCATTATTAGCTCTTGAAGAAAAATAGCTAGAAAAGTTACAACCATATGGAGAACGAAGATATAGCCAAAAAAAGTCTTAAAAAGGGGACAAAATTATGGAAAAAAGAAAGTATTCAGTAACACCTCAAGATCGAATGAATTATTTATTAGGTCTTTATTCTGCAGATCAACAAATTAATGCAGTTCTTTATTTTCCTGTAGGTATATCAAAGAAAATACTTGAACAATCAATAAGGATAACGTTACAATTGCAGCCGGTTTTGAACAGCCGTTTTGTAGAAAATGATATTCCTTACTGGGAGGAACATTCATCTGGCACTAACGCACCTATTTGTCTTTTTGCAGAAGGAAATGATCAAGAACTTGAATGGAAGACTTACATTTACGATTGGTTATCATGCGCCGGATACATCAAAAGAAAAGGTAGAAAAATTTTTAGAATGTGTGGTTAATCAACTATCATCATTGTAAGGTTCTGGTGCAAAGATAAAATAAAAGAGAATATAGCGCAAATATTTCTAGCGGAATTGTATTTTAGGGGCTCGCCCTCATGCCATCAACTTAAGAATTCGGAATTACCCCAGAACGAAATTTTAGCTTGATGGCGATGGGGTCACCATACCCATAAAAGAAAATTGTACGTTTAGACATAAAATTGACACATTTCGCTTAGTTCCTTGTATGTTAAGGAAGTAGTTTGTATATTTGAGGAGATGTGCGAGACAAGTGTAAATGTAGGAGAATTCAATATTTTCCATTCAAATATGATAGAATAGAAGTATATCCAAAACGGAGGAATAACAAATGAACTCAAACACAAAACAGTTTATTTATGATATCCAGCAAAGAAAGAACAATTATATAGAAAATGTATTAATAGCAATACAACACCCTAAAAAAGAGCAATCTGAACAAGTCATTCAAAATATAGTAGAGAAGATGGATATGATGATTAGTTTAGTTACTACTTACATGGCTATTGAATCAGAATCTACAAAAGAATTAAAAGAGCTTCAAGAAGAACTTATTCATGCTCAGGCATATATTCAAAAACGGAAATTTGAAGAAACACAGAGATAAAACCCTGTGTTTTTACTTGGTGGACTATGACATTAATTTTTTATAAATTTGATTATTGCTTTGGCATAATCCATACAATTTGTTGAATGAATACAATATATGGCGCCGTATCTTCAATGAGCAAATGATCTGGTTTCACATCCTTTAATTTACCTCTTATATTGCCTCTTACAGTTTCAATAACCACATGCTTACCAATTACTGATTGTAATGTCTGATATACATAGGGGTTAGGTGTACTTACCATATGTTGTTCACTCAAGTCATTTCCTTTCGAATAACTCATTCTATAAGACTCCTTTCTAACTTGCATTCTTTCTACTAATATATGATATAAATCTTATAAATATGCTAGAAGGATAATTCATTATAGGAACGAAAATAACATTTTAATAGAGTACGGTTTCTATTTCTACGTTGCTAAAAAATGATTTATATAAAGTTTCTTTTACCAGTTAATAGGAGGTGATAAAGGGATATTTTGAATATACATCTAGGTTGTTCCTTTCTGGATATGTATCATTTTAAATACGCCCTTTATTAGAATAGTGCTCATACTTTTTTTGAGATTCTTTCGTAATACGTGCGTTAAGTAAAATTGCTAATAATAAAAACACTCCATATTTTCCTCCTGTAGCTCCTATGATAATCACACTACTACAAACAAGTATAATTAGTAGGATAAACGAAACTGAATAAATACGGTCATAATTCTTTGACATCTTTTCGTATTTTATGCGTTCTTTCCTTGCATTCATCTAAATTCCTCCTTTAAATTATCCATTTCACTATCAAATAAATCTCACTCTTAAAAAGGAAATAATATATCGTTATATAAATTAGTTTGTTTTTTTATCAACTAATTTATATAACGTAAAAAGAAATCCTACCAATATTAAGCTTTCCAGCATGATAATCTCGACCCTCTCCTTCCTTTTAATCCCAACACATCAAATGAAAGTTGCAGCAAACAAAAAGGATCATCCCTTTTCGTAAAGGATCATCCTTTTCTTCATTCAACAATTTTTAGGTATTCTTGATTAATTAAAATAACAGCCGGTCCATCTACAACAATTCCACCAACTTCAATTTTTTCATAAGGCTCAATCTTAATAGAAGTAATCCCTTTCCGCTTCTTTAACTCGTTACTTAATTCTTGCGTTGGCATGCGTTTCATATCTTCACTCCTTCTTATTGTTTCATTTAATCTTATTATGTTAAATAAATTGTAAAAATGGGTTCTAGTTCTAGAAATCCCATCAATTTATATCGTTGACCATATATTTAGATGTTACCAACTCGCGTATCTCTCTTATGAAAAGAAGATAAACAATTACTATTCACTGTCTCAGTAAATGTAAAAATTCTTAAAGATAGAGATGAGATTGATTTTTTTTCTAGAAATAATGACTTAGATATATATACCTAAAACAATGAAAGCCCTACCTCTCTTTCATCCTTACGGCTCCTTGTCCGTGCCAGTGTGAATCAGGATTACAAAAATTCAAGTGACTATTTGATCGAGTTATTTAATGAAACTTCGAACGTTCGTAAAAGAAATTTAAAAATAAAAATGGATTAGATTGAAGTAATAACAAAAGAGGTTCCTACTCTAAAAGTGAGTTGAAGAAATTGAATGTCTTTGAAATGATTTGCTTTTAATACTCATCATATTCCCGAAAATTCAGGATGTTTTCGGAGGATATAATTCATTATTTTTAATGAACCTTAACAGAAACTTTTTATTTGATTTTCAGTGATTCCTTTAATTAATTCTAGTTCACTGACCAAAAATCTATATGCATCATCCAACAATTTTTTTTCGCTTGTATTGAGTGCTTTTTCTTTCTTCATACGCATTAAATCCCGTACAACTTCAGCACCTTCTTGTATTTCACCCGTTTTTATTTTGTCCGTGTTCACTTTATGCCTTTGTTTCCACGGCAGTAATTTACAGGATTCTTCATTGTGAAAAATGTGTATAATGTGCTTTAATGCAAGTATATCAATAACTGGGCGTATATTCGAATTCAATATTTTACCCGTAGGAATCATGACTTGCATATTACTGATCGACATTTTTATGACAAAATACTGTTGTTTTTTTCCTGAGAATTCTTTTTCTTCCATGGCTTCAATTATACCTGCTCCGTGCATTGGATAAACAATGTTATCGCCAATTTGAAACATATAATCCACCTCCATATATGGTAACCTTCTTAACCTTAACATATATGTGATTTTTTATCAAATATTTTATAATATCATAAAATTATTTTCGTTGTCAATTACTTTTTCTTCATAAATCAAATCGAATAAGAATAGCACAAAAAACATAGGGAGTGTGTCAGATTTCCCATAAAGGGAAGGGGAATTTCCCCACGTTCTGAAACCTCTACTCATTAACGTAGATCAGTTTTCCCCTTGAAAACGACCAAATCGATCCCTTATTTTTTTCAATCTTGTGTGGTACTCCAAAATCTCAATTCTTGCTTTTTCAGCTAGAGGGGCAATTGGTCGTAAGGCTTTTAACCCCCAATACTCAATCACTACATCAAGTACTTGATCAAAATATTGTAGTGGTCCATAGTTCGCTTCTTTTGCAATTACAGCCATTCTATTTTCAAAATCAGGCATGACGGCACCTGGCATTTTAAAATTCTTAATCACATTGGCAATATGATAGCAATAATTAGGTTCTAATTCCAAATGTGTTCGAATGACGTCTCGATAAAAAGCATAATGAAGAGTCTCATCTTTGGCAAGACGACGTAATAATGTAGCAAGATCTGAATCGTGCTTACTTGCAACCTTAGCTACATTATTGTAAAACACCATCGTTGCAAGTTCTTGTAGCGTCGTATACGTCATAGCTTCGATTGGTGTATGAAAATCAGGCTCAAATCCCCCCTCAACGACTGACTTTCTTAATTCATGTATTCGTTTAGGATTCACACTTCGAGTGAGTAGTAAATATGTCTCCAATAGATTCGAATGTTGATCCTCTTCTGATGTCCAAGTATGAATAAAGTCTGTAATAACAGAGAGGGACCCTTTAAAAGTCGCAGATAAATACGTTGTAAACCAAGGTAAATTCACTTCTGTTAATAAAGCTGTTTCAATGGCTGTAATTACACCAGTAGGAAGAGTAACTTGACTTTCATCCCAAGGAACTCTTTTAAAGTCCATTCCCTTATCCCATGGTAAAAATTCATGATAACCCCAGTCTATCTTCTGCGCTCTAATTTTATGTTGTTCATACAGTTCTTTTAAACGTGGTTCTAATCGGAAATCTAAATCATTTGTTAGCATAAAAGTCCCCCCATTTCTTATCACAGATAGTCATTCTGTTTTTACTCTTAAAATTTTCTACAAATAAATATTACGTTCCTTTTTTTAAGTCAAACATAATAAATTTGTAACAAAACCTTTTAAGAGCGCTATATTTTTATAGGATTTTTTTATTAAAAGGGGGACCGTTACATCTATTTTCTTTTTTTATAAAATAGATACTGAGGCATACAATATGTTAGTTAGCCTAAATAAAGAAACTAACCTCAGTAAATTCAGAATAACATTCATGGATGAAGATACTCGTCATGTTATAAATCTTCGTGAGTGTAAAAAGGTGCATGCTTATAAAGAATCATTTTATAATAAAGATAGATAGTGTTTTATACACATTAACAACTTATTTAGATGTAAATCCAATATATTAGATTAAGCACTTGAAAACCAAATACAGTGGATGAGATAGCCTTAAACGACAAATCCCAACTAGAACAATGTACATTGGCTATGTATGGTGAGTTAGACCAAATTTTGTTATACAACAAAAAAGGGAAGAGGCGATAAACATGCAGTCAACAGAAGCGCATATGAAGGAAAAACAACGTAGAGAAAAAATAGAAATTATATTTAGTCACAGGGTAAAAGGGGAGAGTTATTTTCACGGCTCTTCCTATCAATGGAAAAACATTGTATATCAAAATTATGATAGAATACAACAAAAAGAGATGGAAGTTGAACAACTCATTTCGAAAATGCAAAAAGCAGGGGTTCGTTTTACGCAGCACCGTTCACTCATATACTATCCCGTCATTGATTTTGTAAAATATATAGCTAAGATTTATAAGGAACCCCTCGAAATAAAATAATCATATTTAAAGGAAACCTTTATAAAAGGTTTATTTTCGATGATTTTTTAACTAAAACCTTAAAAAATCATTACAACATTCTTTTTATTTTCAATACTCATCGGTTTTGTTATAATATCAACCATAGCGTATTATATTCGTTTGTATATTTTCATATTTTGGGGATTTTATTACACAAAAAGACAACTCTTAATTGGAGTTGTCTTTTATTTTTTTCGATATACACAATACTCTTCTGATACAAAAACATCAAGATTCTTACAACCAAAGAAAAAGTAGGATTTCTAATAAGAGAGATCCTACTTTATTTCCTCATATTCCGTCATTATTTTATGAAACGTGTTTTTCTTTAGCTCTAACATTTGCATAAACATAGTAGCTGTCTTTTCTTCACCTTTACATTTATTACAAAAAATGTTATTATTAAAATGAATTATTTTTGTTCGGTGTAAAGGATTTGTAACTTTTCACCTTTATGATCACTGAGAGCAAGGATAGTATTACATTGTGTGTGTTTACACACTAGGAGGCAATACAAATGGAAAAAGGTAATGTAAAATGGTTTAATGGCGAAAAAGGCTTCGGATTCATCGAACGTGAAGGTGGAGACGATGTATTCGTTCATTTCTCAGCGATTCAAGGCGAAGGTTACAAAACTTTAGAAGAAGGCCAAGCAGTGACTTTTGATTTGGAGCAAGGTCAACGTGGACCTCAAGCTTCAAACGTACGTAAAGCTTCTTAATTTTACAAACCAGGGAAGGCAGGCTCTTTTATGAGAGTCTGCTTTTTTTCCGTGTAACAAAGAACCACCGACTCGTAAAGGACATGGAAACAGTAAATCAAATGGTAAACCAAGTCTAGCATATACTTACTGAGTATTCTAATTTAATTTTTGAGCTACCAACTTTATAAGCCTTTTTTCTAGCATAAAAGTACCCCCTAAATGAAAATTCTCTTTCTCTACAGTTAGTTATTTTGAGAAGGCAGCTCATTTGTTGTTTTGGGGGTGTTTACATTCCTTAAGTTGATGGGCATGGGGTACCACCCCATTGCCATCAAGCTAAGCTTATATAAGTTTAATTTCACGTGAAATTTTTTCGTTTTTCTAAAGACCAATGTAAGTTCTTTAAAGATTTGCATGCCAAATAAACCCTATCAGGTTTCAGTTTTTTGGATTACGCTACATGACTGTGAGACATAGAAAAGTTGTATACGACGCCTAAGATATCAAAGACTGTTTTCTTCTCATACCTATGGGATTTTCGTCCGTTTTTCTGTAAGAGATTAAACAGACGAAAGAGAATCTTTGTTAATTCTTGGGTGTCTTTTTGTAAAGATTGATAAATAAGTGGAAAATAATCTTTGATGATATAAATTGCTTTATATTCACTTAATTCTCGTTTCTTCTTGATGAGGAGTAATTGGCGCATTTGAAACATAGTGGAGGAACAAAGAAGGATACTTATTAATTGTCCGTATAAGTGACATTCTAGTCGTTCTAATTTTACAGAATTACAGTGATGAATACGAAAAAATGATTTCCATGTTTTAAAAATAAGTTCAATTTGCCAGCGT
Organism: Bacillus sp. PSXD-155; assembly: GCF_049310765.1. Lineage (NCBI taxonomy): Bacteria > Bacillati > Bacillota > Bacilli > Caryophanales > Bacillaceae > Bacillus > Bacillus sp. PSXD-155. The sequence goes on from NZ_JBMOWC010000049.1 coordinate 27,770, forward strand.
AAGGAGTAAAAATCGTATACTTGTTCCTTTGGTAGATATTCTAAAGGAATATTTGTAATGTAAAAGTTAATTGTACTAAGCCTCTTACTACGTTCTTTATAGGTAATTTGCTTCTTATGTTCTTTAGATGCTAAATCCTTTTGCCTATGTTTCATTTGTGTTTCAGTTAATTTGTACAGAATGAGTCTTGCAGGAAGTTTTTGATACATTCCAATATAAATTTCAGGAATTTCATATGTTTCACCTGACTGTAATTGGTCAATGAATTGCTCCATATCTAATTGGATGTACTCAGAGTGCTTTTTTATTGTTCCATTTTGAAAGTATTCAGGCTCATTATTCTTTTGATATATACGTGTATTGAGCTTTAATCTTGAAATAAAATAAGCATTACACTCTTCTATAGTATGTAAGTCTTTTAGGTCGAAGTATCCTAAATCACGTATACATACATCGTTCGGTTGAAGGGACGCTAAACAAGTAGAACCATACGTTTTATCATTATGCTTTCCCGATCCTACATGAACATGAAGAAATTGACCACTTAGTAAATCATACTCTAGTTGAATTTTCACACCAGCATTTTGACCACTACCACCTGAACCTTGATATATAGAAGTGAATTTATCCGGAATCTGAAAATGTGTAGAATCCAATACACGAATACGTCGAAAATAGTTTGTATACAAAGTTGGAATCTTGTTAGAAGAACAAAATTGTTGGTGAAGTAAATGTGCTAAGAGTTGTTGTAAAAACTGAACAGCCTGAGAATTAAAACGTTGATTGAGTCCTTCTGGACTCATAGAAATGCCTGTGTTAGCTTCTAATCGACTACATAATTGTACCAATGAAGTATGGGCAATATTTTGACTTAACCAAATACATAGAGCCACTAAATCTTGTGCGCGGTATTTACTTTTTCGTTTAACAAATCCTACATTTTTAGCTAATTGCTCTAAAGCATCAGGTGACATATATCGTTGCAATTCTTTAGAAAACAATTCTAATTCATCAGAAATCGATAAATTCATACTAAAACGCCATCCTTTCCTATGATTCTATAGAAAGAATAGCGTATTTTTTCATTTTAGGGGGAATTTTGTTTTATTAGCTTGATAGCGATGTGATGGGACCCCTGATTCTATTGTTTCTGCCCGAAAAAGATAAAATGTTAGACTGACTTTAATGTAAAACCAGCGATAGTCTTTGACAAAAATAAAGTCCTAGACTGCTGCTGGTTTATTGGACTAGCGTAATTAATTGTCACTTATCATTATTAGCTACTTTCATTTTGTCTTCCATACCGTTATCCCGAGTATCGGCATAAGCGACACAACTGTATCCTATTTTTTTCATTCTTAGCTCCATTTTATGTTTAGTCTGCTCCTCTCTCTTTGACGAACAACCATAATCCAATTGCAAAGAAAAGCAAAATATAGGCGATATCTATCGCTAACGACATAGGTAAGCCAATTAATTCCGATTTATATTGTGACGTGCTCCAATAGACACTTAAATCATCATGATGAATGAATAGAATGTGTGTCCATGATGTAGATAAGAGACTACCTCCAAATATCATTTGTAAAAAGTATAACACTAAGCTACTGCCTACTGCGATAGCAGCTGATCTCGTCCACACGCCAATCAAGGATGCTAGACTTGCATATAGGCAACATTGCAATACAAGTGCTCCGATAGAATATATAACATCCGTCATGTCGCCCCATTGTATGTTTTGTGGAGCCATCAGGAGATTCAATAACAAAGAAACAATGAATATATTAACAACACCCGTAACGATGAGCAAAATCATCGCAGCAATTTTTGCAACATACAATCGTGAGCGCGAGGACGTATGCAGGAATAGTTGTTTCAGAGTACCATATTGATACTCATCCGTCCAAATAAGAGGTGACAAAACAATCGCCCAAGGTAGAATAACAAGCATTCCCGATAGGCCAAGCAAAGCATTTACCATTTGAGCCACCGTATCATCAGCCTTGAGATTACTGGTGTATGCCCAAGAGAACAGTACCGTCATCACAATAAAACCAATGTGTGAAAGAATAAAGATTCTTTTATTCACTATCTTCAAACATTCATTCCATAACAATTTAACTCACCTCACCGCGCGCAGTTGTCCATTTTAAAAACTTATCCTCTAAACTCGTATGTGCCGGCAACACCCGATGAACTTCCACCCCGGCATCACACAATGCTCGAATCAGCTTTGGAACTTGACCTTCATCAATAGCTACTGTCATAGTATGCAAACCGTTAGATAATTTCTCTGTCTGCATATAATTCAATGCATGATGATCATCCCCAAAAAAGTTAACCACAACTTCGCTTGTAAGCTCAACATTATCAATGCGAAGTGTGATACAGAATTCCCCATCATTTAACCCATCATCAATCCGCTGCTCTGTCACTAAGCAGCCATTCTGCATAATAACCACTCGGCGTGCCATCTGCTCAATCTCAGACAGTTGATGACTGGAAATCACAATTGCTACGCCCAACTCTGCCGCAATTCTATTTAAATAGTTCCGGGTTTCACGGACACCAGCAGGATCAAGTGCATTCATCGGCTCATCTAACACAAGCAACTTTGGCTTTTGCAGTAGTGCTTGTGCAATTCCCAAGCGTTGTTTCATTCCCATGGAGTACGTGCCTACTCGCTGCTCAAGCGCATGTTCTATACCGGTTAGACTGGCTACCTCCAGCAACCAATCCTTACTCACATTTTTGTGCAAACGCTGATATTGACGTAAATTTTCGTACCCACTCAAATAAGGATAGAATGCAGGTGCTTCAATCACTGCCCCTACATTGAAGAGTGCTTTAGAAAACTGACTTTTAATACTGTAACCTGCAATCTGCACGTCCCCGGCACTTATTGTGCTTAGACCAACTATCATCTTCATTGTGGTTGTCTTGCCCGCTCCGTTCGCACCAAGTAGTCCGATAATCTCTCCCTCTACCACATCGAACGATATGTCTTGCACAATCAACTTGCCCTTGATTTCTTTCGTTAGGTGTTGCACCGATAGTACCGTTTTCAATTTCCCCACTCCTTACAATATAAGTACAGCCTCATTTCATGAATTCATTAAGAACAGCCTGTAAAGAAAAATCAGCTATGAACTTATTTCTCTATAGTAATATTGATAATAACTTGAAGTATGTAACAACTGACTGTGATTTCCTACATCGCAAACCTTCCCATTCTCCAAAACAATGATCATGTCACTATTCATCACCGTCGATAACCGATGGGCCATCACTATTCGTTTACAATTAATACTTGGTAAATATTAATCTGCCCGCGCTTCACTTATATGATCCAAAGCGCTCGTTGCTTCACCCAATACTAGTACGGTTGGATTATTAAGTAGTGCCCTGGCCAAAGCTATTCGTTGTCTTTGCCCTCCTGAAATATTCCTGCCCATTTCAGCTAAAAATGTCTGATATTGCATCGCCATCAACTTAAGAAATTGATTGTTCCCCAAAACGGAAAAAATGAGCCGAATTCTCATAAATAATTGTGAAAAGGTAAAATTCTCGCTAGCGGAAGTAATATATTGATAGGTCAATACTTACAAATCTTTTATATGTTTTCTAATATCTGCGGCTACTTTAGTAGGATCATCAATCTCAAAAAAGACATACTTATATTTTTCATGACCTTTTAATTCAATCATTACGAGAGGGACTCTATTTTCACAAGAGAGAAAGTACCATTCATCAGCATATTTAAAACTTCCTTCAAAAATATTGAGAGGAGAAATTGATGTTCCAGGCATACGAAGCATCCATTGTGGAGGATCAAAATAGTCAACATACACACTCTTAATCGTGTTATAAGGCATTTTTAATTTTAGTTTTAATGCAAGTAATCCTGTTATCCCATTTAGTTTTAGAATCAGACCTTCATTATCAAATAATATTTCTTTCCCCATAATTCCCCCACTTTTCACGTTAACTTTTATACTTGTATACTCAAAATCCCTTTGATTTGTTTTTAGATGGTAAAACATGTTTCTCTACTCTTTCATATAGAGTAAGCAATTGCTTGATAAAAGAAAATTTCGGTACTAACCAATAAGAAAATAACGCTGAAACACATCCTATTAAAGCCCCTATTACAACATCAAAAGGATAATGAACCCCTACCCAAATACGAGAGATCGCTACACAAAATGCAAGTATAAGCCATAACCATCCAGTCTTTTTACGAACAAGCCAAAATGAAAAACAAATCGAATAAAAGAGAATCGTATGGTCACTAGGAAATGAATTATCTACAGCATGGTCGACAAGTTTATTCACATCAGGCAATACTGCAAACGGTTGATAATTTAAATGAAATTTCCCTGCTATTTTTCCAATCACCTCAGCAATCACGAAAGCAACCATCGCTTGAATAACCATCATCCTACTTTTTCTAGACCCGGTAAACCAATAAGCTATAATAATTAAACCAAGAATATATACCATATATTCTGCCGAAAATATCATGGCTGAATTTAGGAATGAATATTGTTTACCTAAATCATTAATTGCTCGAAAAATATCAATATTGAATTGAGAAAAAGACATTTTCAAATTCCTCCTTCTTTTTTTCACTATAATAAAAAAAGAAAAAGGAAAACATCGAACTTTCTTACAAACATTCGTGCATTCTTACAGTTTTGTCATTTTTCTCGTCATTTTGTAAATGTGTTCATAGCCTTACCTTTTGCTATTTTCTTTGGGAAACATGGTAAATTACGAGAAAGAGCGCTCCAGATAACTTAACAATAAGAAGTCGATTATCTCTTAGCGTACAGGAAATCGGTTTTTTCTTTATGAAATTTTGCTTAGCGTACGAAGTTTACGCTTTGTTGGTGCTAGCCCATTGCCATCAACCTAAGAAAACAGGTCACCCCCAAAACAATAAATAAGCTTTTTCATTACAAGAAAGCCTAAAAATTTCGTTCTGGGGGTGTAATAAAATTTTAGCTTGATGGGCATGGGGTACCACCCGCATTTTAACGAAAATATACGCTAAGTAAATTTCGACATAAAAGAAGCCGATTTTTCTACTCTAAGAAATTTCCGGCTCTAATTCGTTATAAATTAGTTTCTACTTTGTTTTCTTCATATTCTTTCACTATTTTATAAAAAGTATTTTTCTTCAGTTCTAATAGCTCCATAAACTTAACTCCTGTTATTTCTCTATTTTTCCACTTTGGGTAAGTTTCTTCTATTATAATTAGTTGCTTTGTGCTTAATGTTGAAAGGTTAAATTGAGGACGTCCTAAGTGCTTTCCTTGAGATTTAGCTACAGCAATCCATTCTGCTTGTCGCTGATGGATTTTTTTACGCTCTTGGTCTGCAACAACTAGTTTACAAGCAAGCAATTTCCACAATTCTTAAGTGATTATTTTCCTTTTTTTAAGGAAGAGGAAAAAACACCAAAAAAAAGAAGATTGAGATCAATCTTCTTTAAAAAAGGAATAGATGACAGATTACTACTCCAACTCCTAATCAATTATAATTAAGCGTGTAGTGACATTCAATTCATTCTAAATTTTCTCAATATTTTTGTCTTATTATTAAATTATAATATAAGTAATTCTTTTTATTATTATATGTTTGTTCTTTCCTGTTGCAG
>NZ_JBMOWC010000050.1:0-31547 GCF_049310765.1 Bacillus sp. PSXD-155
TCGATAACTTTCATTTCCGTTCAAATAACGTAGAACGATTTGTATTTTTTCATCAGCTGTAAATTTAGCCATAGAAAAACTGCACCTCCAATTGTTAGACTGTGTCTAACAATTGGGGTGCAGTTCAATGCATGGCGCTCTTTTTTATTTTTTTCTTTCACTTCTGAATAACATTTTTAACCCTGTTCATACTATTTTTGTAACTTAATGTTACAAACTATTTCTGTAAGCGCAGCGTTTCTTTTGTACAACAAGCAGTTAGTTTTATTAACTAGCTGCTTTGTTGTGCAAAAGAAAGATTTTCTTAAACTGCACATTCATTAAGAACATACATAAAATATCATGTGGTATTCTTTTTCAATATTAGTTTTGTTCATGGAGCGCCTTAAAAAGCGCTCTTTATATTACAAATAACTATTTCGTTCAAACATACACACGATTTATATAAACTAAGCATATATTTATATAGACAAGACATAGCTTTTACTATACATGCACAATTTTTGTGCATGTTTTTTATATAACAAAATAACTATTTTGTTATATTCCTTGCACTTTTAAATGAGACAAGCATATGTTGTAGTATAGTGTTTCATCACTTATATACACTTCCTTTTTTCAAGAGTACATATTCGATATGTACTCTTTTTGCATCACTATAAAATAACGCTTTTGTTTAGTTCTGATTTTTATAGTTAGATTAGATAAATTTGTTTCTTATTATCTCAAAATACAATCACACCCAATTCATATCATGCATCTACTGGATATAATCTGAGATTCTAAGAAAGGATGATATACATATGTCTAGAAAAGACAAATTTAACCGGTCACGTATGTCTAGGAAAGACAGATTCAATTCATCTAAAATAAAATCTGAAATTTCAATTTCTCCCGACCTAGTCGGGCCTACTTTCCCACCAATCCCATCATTTACTCTGCCTACTGGCATTACCGGACCTACTGGCAGCACTGGGCCTACTGGGAACACCGGGCCTACCGGCGATACCGGGCCTACTGGCGACACTGGGCCTACTGGGAACACCGGGCCTACCGGCGATACCGGGCCTACTGGCGACACTGGGCCTACCGGCGATACCGGGCCTACTGGCGACACTGGGCCTACTGGGAACACCGGGCCTACTGGCGACACTGGGCCTACTGGGAACACCGGGCCTACTGGCGACACTGGGCCTACTGGCGACACTGGGCCTACTGGGAACACCGGGCCTACTGGCGACACTGGGCCTACTGGGAACACTGGGCCTACTGGCGACACTGGGCCTACTGGGAACACCGGGCCTACTGGCGACACTGGGCCTACTGGGAACACCGGGCCTACTGGCGACACTGGGCCTACTGGGAACACTGGGCCTACCGGACCCACATTTAACATTAATTTTCGTGCAGAAAAAAATGTTGCACAGTCTTTTACTTCTCCTGCAGATATTCAAGTATCGTATGGTAGTATAATATTTAATAATGGTGGAGGGTATTCTCCAGTAACGAATACATTTACAGCCCCTATAAATGGTATCTATTTATTCAGTGCCAGTATAGGATTTAATCCAACTTTAGGTACGACTTCTACTCTAAGAATAACTATAAGAAAAAATTTAGTATCAGTTGCTAGCCAAACAGGAACAATTACTACTGGTGGTACACCTCAACTTGAAATTACAACTATTATTGATTTATTAGCTGGCCAAACAATAGATATACAATTTTCTGCAGCAGAAAACGGAACTTTAACTGTAGGCAGTAGTAATTTTTTTAGTGGCGCATTATTACCATAATGAAAATCTTAAAATATATTACAATTACATTTGGATGGATAACATTATCATCAATCTTGCATACAGTATTCTTTAATTCATTCCCATTAGATTCATACAGTTAACCTTTGTTAAATTTTCTTTTTCTGTACTATTTATATACAACGTTCATATACGTACACAGACTTTAGTAATCCACATTATAGGTCTTGGCTTAAGAGCACCCCAATCTCTAATGGTGCTCTATTTAATTCAAATAACTATTTTTTTATGTTTCCTAACTTACAGTAATGTCCTAAAAAAAACATTCATATATATTTATCAGATGCACTTTGAAATCCCAGAGTATCAAATATTTTTAAGAATTGACTGACCACCAATATTCGACTTCTCTTTAAAAACTTATTAAAAATAACTTAGATACAAAAAAGCTACGTTTTATATAGGATAAAAAATTATCTTACGTAAAGGAGCTTGATTATTTGTGAATTACCAAAATGATAATAACTCTAACTTTCACAACCCTTGCACTTGTCCATCCCCCACGGCTAACAGTTTAAATGTTGTTCAAACTACCCCATCAATAGTTTTTGTAAATTTTGCGATTCCACTAGATACCGTGGTAAATTCTAATGGTACGGCAATCTCATTCACACCACCAACAACTGTTTTACTTGAAGGTGGAAGAACCTATTTGGCAATCTATGAAGTGCAAGTTATCATTCAACCAGGAGGTAATTCGGCAGGTATCACTATGTACCTTAATAATAATCCAATCATTGGCTCTGGTACTTCTCTGGGATATACTGCAGGATTCACTTCTGTATCAGCACCCGCTATTTTCACTACACCTTCAGGTATAACAAGTACTCTTACTGTTAATGTAGGACCATATTCTAATACATTAAATACATTGGGCTTAACTCTTGCTGTTGTAGCATTAACATAATAAAATGTAAAACTCTCTAAAATGATTTTATTTATCCCTTAACTGTCTATTGGGCTAGCCTCTAAGAACTCCACATAACTACATATAAAAAAAGAACATTATCTGGTTCCATAGTACTAGGTGACTCGGCTAGCACAATTGCTGAGTCACCTATTTATCTATAATAAAATAAAGCTCTTTTTTAATTTATTACGTGTTCTTTTTGATACAGAATTCTAATACAATTAATTTTCATATTATAATTACCTACATCCCGTATTTTTAATAGATACAACAAATCTCATACATATAGGAGGACCTTAATGATCCTAACTCAAGAAAAGAACATAAAATTAATTATGTATTTTCTTACCTTATTATCTTTTTTTATTCTTATTTTCTTTAGCATCACAATTTTTTATATACCGTTGATTTTTTATTTTATATACAAATCACAAAACATTCGAAAAAATATCCTTGAGGCTGTGTTTTCCCAACTATTCATTTAAAAGAATTCAGAGTTTTACTGAATTCTTTTTTTATAGATTTTTCAAAGTCTTTTACATATTCCTCTATTCCTCCTTTTTAATGAAATTTAAATCACATACCAATTAATTTACTGACATTGAATTTTTTTGGTATTTTACGGTAATATTCACCTATAAAATCATTACCCTTATACAAAGAGCTATGAGTCTTTCCACTCATGGCTCTTTTTTATTACGATTTTCACTTCACATCTACACGATTTTGACTAGCTTCTCGACTAAATCCGCCTGGGTATCTTTTTGCTAATTTAGATATATTCATTTGAGCAATATCTTCTAGGGTATACCCCATTTCGTGAGACATGATTGAAATGTAGTACAAGATGTCTCCTAACTCTAAAGCGATTTTATGCGTATTCCCTTCTTCTTCTCCTGGACAATGAGCCAGATCAAATCCATGATGAAAAATTGCTTTTTTTACAACATCAGCAATCTCGCCAGCTTCTCCCGTAAGCCCTAATGCTGCATTTAAAACATGTCCACCGAAATCATTATTTGTATTCCATGTGCATAATGCCGCTTCTTGATATTGATCTAATTCACTGATTTGATTAATATTCATTGCAGCTTTTCCTCCCTTTGATTTACTAACTAATTTAGTTGTTTCATATACACCATTTTCCATAGCTTTCATTTTGTTTTCCCCTTCCTATTTAGCAAATTCCTAATCCTATCGGACGATTTTCAATTAAATACTTATCAGCCTGATCTATTACAAGGAGCGCAACCTCAGCATGATGTCTCCTTAGTGCTTCCACCATTTCTGGTAAACTCATACCTTGATTCCACATTTCACGAAAACGAATTACATCTCTTTCATCCCAAATGAAGTTAGCTTCTTCTAAAGCAATGTATATTTTCAAACGTGATTCCTTCATCGCTTCATGACTTCTTGCTACACTCATAAGCGAACCCACTTTCTAAAATGATTATTTTATCTTTTCAGTAAACTTAGTATCTACACGATCAACTTTACCGTTTATCCAAACTGCGACTTGCTCACCGAATCCGCTGACTCTTTTTAACATTCTCCTAATCATATGAAGCTAATTCCCTTCATTTCTTAATATTTTCTTCATCACCACCGCTATTATTATCATTATGAAACTAATAGCTAATATAGGTAAATAAATTTTCGTACTGAATCCTTCAAACATAAAACCATAAACGACTTGCCCAATCGGTGCCATACATTGAGATACCGCTGTTATAATTGCCATCACTTTTCCTAGATTTTCATTTGGTGTTTTCTTTTGGACTACAGTAATCACATAGATGGATACAATTGTCATAATCATCGCAATTAGAATAGAAGAAAGTATAAAGAGGATAAATGGTGAATAGATTCCTAAATTGAGAATAAATGGTGTAACCGAGAGTGCCACTGGTATGACTAATAGAGCTATGATAAGCATCCAATAATATAATGTTTTCATCTGTAACTTATTAGCAAAGAAACCAATTGACAATGCCCCTAATATGGTTGCAAAATCAATTAATCCCATTCCAATTCCATACATCGTATCGCTACTCTGCATAATTACTCGTAACATAATAGGTCCTCCAACAACAAATAACGGTGTCAAAATTAAGTTTAGTAAAGCTGCAAGTAACATAGCCTTCAAAATAAAAGGTTGCTTTAAAACATAAAGAAAACCTTCTTTCATATCTTTTACAATTGTCAGTATGATATGGCTTTCTTGCGCTCTTTTTATAAAAGGTATTGTAATAAACATTTCTAAAATCGCAGATAAAAAGAAAGCAAGACAACTTGTTATTACGAGCATTTTCAAACCAATTATGCCATATAATATTCCTCCTAGTACAGGTGCAACTATATTAGATAATGCTTGCACACCATTTATGATACCGTTTGCTTGTTCTAACTTTTTCTCTGGAACTAATTGCGGAATACTTGCCATAACAACTGGTGAGTACATTGCACTAACGACTGCTAGTAAAAACATAATTGTTCCAATCAATAAAATAGATACCGATTCAGTTAATAACAAAAATATAAAACTTAATACAATAGCAGCGTTTATAAAATCCAAAATGACCATTACATTACGGCGGTTGAAACGATCTGCTATCGCTCCGCCAAGAGGAGCTAACAAAAACGGGATACTCGTTATGGCATATAACCCTGCAAATATATCGGCACGTCCTGTTAAAGACAGTGCAAAACGTAATAGTGTTGAACCTAAAATAGTAATAATTTGACCACTTACCATTAAGTGAAAATCTTTCAAGGAAGATTGAATACTTGCTGGCATCCTCATCACATCCTTCATTTAACCTAGACCGACTGCCGGTCTATAATACCCAAACAGAAAAAAGCTATTTCTGTTTCATTAAAACCTCTATCATATAATCAAAGGACCCTTCTTTCGCTCCAACAGATACTTCCATCATTTTAATATAAGCCTTAGCTCTTCTCATCATTTCTTCCGGTTTCCACTGGAATAAACCATCATCAAATATGACTTGTGCTGAAGAGAGTAATAATTCAATTGTTTCTTGTGGGTATGAGGTAGAAAATATGCCTTCTTCTATTCCTTGCTCTAAAACTTCCGTTAATACAGGAGATAAATGTATAATGGATTGCACTAAACTTTTCTGATGCATTTCTGCATTATTTGGTTGATGGAATTGTTCAATCATTTTTTCTTTTACATCTCCTGATTTTGGTGATTGTTCCATTAAAATTTTAAATAACTTATCTAAAACTGGAATATCGGGATTGGAGACAATCCTTTTCGCCTTAGTGACATCCTCTTTAATAATCCTCATAATGATTTCATCCATTACTTCCTCCTTCGACTTAAAATAATGATAAAACGTCCCCTTTGCTATACCAATTTCTTTTAAAATGTCATTCACGGTTGTTTTCGTATAACCTTTCGTAAGAAACAAACGCTCAGCTGTTTCTAAAATTTCCTTTCTACGCTCCTCATACTCCTTTACAATTCGCATTCAAGTTCTCCTTCCCACCAGACCGACTGTCGGTCTATTAAAATTATATGTTTAGTTTGCAAAAACTTTCCTATTATCGTACATATACAACACCATACTTTCTATTTCCTTTATAAATTTTTATTTTTTAACGTCCGCTCAATTTGTTTAAAACGTATCTCATGTTTCTTATCGTCACCTTTCATTTTAGGAAAAGAACGATGCCCTCCGCTTGATCCTATTTTTCTCGATTCTTTATCCAGACGCACAACACTTTGTAGTTTTTCAGCTCCTTCACCACAAGTCAGCGCATCTCCTTTACATCGATGACTTCAAAAAATGACAATTGATTCATACGATACGGTTCCCCTCCGTTCGATCTATGTACTTATCAATGGAGTATTTTGTTGAGTTCCAATATGTAATATTGCATATTTCGCACTTTTAATTTTCGCACATGCGATAATTTATTTATAAAAATATAAATTATTAATAAGGGTGATTTATATGAGCAAGTTCCGAAAGAAGATGATTAAATATTCGGAAACATTTTGGGGATGCTTAGCATTTGGTGTATTAATGTTTGCTATCTTCTTAATTACGGATTTAACAGATGCATCTTTAAATACATTAGGCTGGAGAGACTGGCTAGGTTCTGTAGCAGGCGCAACCATTTTATCTGTTGGGATGTTTACTTTAAATAAATTGAATTTAAAATAAATATTCGGTCAATACTGAATGTAGGCTGTATGCCAACATTCATTTAAAGTAGTCTTCTCTGTATCTCCTTGTATTGAGCAGTTAGCTTTTGCTAGCTGCTCTTTTATTTTGTTCCGGTTCTTGCCTCTTAAAGAACTCTTTATCTACTTTTCCCCAATAAGTACACATATCTATTCCCCTTTGCTACAAAATGAAATCTTTATTTTGTTTTACGCGTCGCTTCTTCAATCAGCCAAGATACAATATTAAAATCATTAGCTTCACCCTTTAAAGATGTTCCGTTCCAAAAGCATTCTTTCATCACTTCAAGTAATTTTTCAACAGCTTCAATTCATCTCATATTCATTTTCCCTTTCTCCCAAATAACTATTTTGTTTTATTAATTAACTGATTAATAAAACAAACACCTTTATTAAACATTCCATGTTTCTTCACCCCTTGAATATTTTTCAAATAAAAATACATACTATTTTCAAGCCGCCGTGTCCATGGCTAATACCTCTTTCTTTTGATGTATATTTTTTAAGAAATCGAAAATAATACCAACAAGCTGTTTGAACTAGCAGCTTCACTCTTCTCGCAATGGGGATGCAAATTATCACAATTAGCTAACTCATTGAACTCACTGGCAGACAACCAAAATCGTTGTCTGCTTTTTGTATGAGATTTTTCGTTTTACATATACTACTTTTGAACCTGCAGACCAATACGAGCCATTTTGATGCTTGGGATTTCCCTTCCGGGGATAAGTATTTTTTACTTATCCCTTTTTTGTATAGACACGTATATTTAGGGTAAAACTAATTACAAGCAGATTTTCTGTTTATGCGTAGTTCTAAACAAGATTACTTTTTCTCCTATTAAAGGACGGCAGGTACGACTGCTAGTCCTTTTTTCTTATTTCGCATATTATCACTACATTACCTTCATCGTCGTCGTAAGCAATTTCCCCATAAGGATGGCAGTGGTGCTTCTCGAGTTCCTCATCGATCAAAACTAACAAATTAGTTTTCCAGTTTCCAACGATCGTACACCAATACGAGTTTAATCCTTCATAAACTTCTCTTGTTCTATTTCGATAATTGCGGAATGTGTAATGAAAATACTCGCTCGCTTCAATACCTTTTCTTTTAACCAAAGTGTTCTGCTGAATGATAATAATACCCTGGCTCTAATGGTTTTGGACTATAAAATTTCCTTTATAAATTTCAAATGCGGTGAATGAAATTTTTGTTTTTTTCTTGCCATCATCCTTGTTGTATACAAACAAAAAAAGAGCCACAATATTTTGCGACTCTTTTACAATTATAACTATTTAACGGCCACGTCTTTGCTGACCTTGCTTTGTACTACCTTTTTTATTACTTGGCTTATTAAATGATCGGTTATTTTCATTTCTAGAACTATTTCTTGAATCACTTCTCGAGCTATTTCTCGAATCACGTCTTGATTCACTTCTTGAACCTTCGCGGCTATCTCTTTGACGATTTTGACCTGATTTCTTCGGAGCCGGCTTTGGTACCGGTTTTCCATTTTCATCTACACGTTTTATCTTCGGTTGTTCGATTATTTCTCTTTGTATTGGTGCACCAAGCGTTTTTTCAATTTCTTCTAAATGTTTTTCATCTTTCGCTGCAACGAACGTAATTGCAAGACCTGATCCACCTGCACGTCCTGTTCGGCCAATGCGGTGAATGTAACTTTCTACATCTTCAGGGATATCAAAGTTAAATACGTGCGTTACACCATCTACATCAAGTCCACGAGCTGCTACATCCGTTGCGATTAAGTACTGAATTTTAGCTTCGCGGAAACTCTTCATAACTCTTTCACGTTTCGCTTGAGGTATATCACCATGAAGTTCAGCACAATTATAACCTAATCCTTTTAAATTATCATAAAGCTTACTTGCTCTAACCTTTGTACGACAGAAAATAACAGCTAAAAATGGCTGATCACGGTCCATAACAAAACGAAGTGCATCTGGCTTTGCACGGTCTGTCGTCTCAATGACACGCTGCTCAATTGTATCAACCGTTACTTCTTCACTTTGTACTTGAATCATTTGCGGCTCATCCATATAACGTTTCGCTAATTTTTTAATATCTTTTGGCATCGTTGCTGAGAATAACATCGTTTGTTTACTACCTGGTGTCTCATCTAAAATATCTTCAATATCATATAAGAAACCAAAATAAAGCATTTGATCCGCTTCATCTAGTACAATCGTTGAAAGATTACTTAAATCAATTGTTTCACGGCGTATATGATCTAATAATCGTCCTGGTGTTGCAACAACAATATGTGTATTACCTTTTAATTTTCTCAATTGTTGTGCTACATCTTGCCCACCATAAATCGCTAGTACATTAATATCTTCTCTTTGAACAAGCATTTTTTTAATTTCAGTTGTAATTTGCAGGGCTAGTTCCCTTGTTGGTGCAACAATTAAAGCCTGAACATCACTAGACTCTGGATCGATTTTTTCTAAAATCGGTAACACGAATGCTAACGTTTTACCCGTTCCTGTTTTCGCCTGCCCAATAATATCTTTACCTGACATAATAACAGGAATTGCCTTCTCTTGAATTGGTGTTGCTTCTGTAATTCCATTTTCACGTAATGTATGATTAAAAGTTTCACTAATTCCTAATTCTAAAAAGTTTTTCAAATAGACCACTTCTTTTCCTTATTTTTCACATTAGCTTTCATTGTACCATTTGTTTCACTAAATATGAAAAATAAAAAAATTCTTATCTTCTTTTTTTATATTCATCGTGTACTAGATGGACAAATTCTTTTTGCTTTTTCTCGGATTTTATTAATGCTTCCATGTTAGTAGAAGACAAAATGAACTTCTTAATTTTTCTATTATAGCAAATAACGAACCCATCTTCTCCCCCCTATAATCTTGCTCAAATTATATATATTCTTCTTTACATATATATTTCAATTTTACCGAAATATAATGTTACTGATTTGGTTGAAATCGCAAAATATATGAACTAAAAAACCGATCTTTTCGATTTAGGAAAGACCGGTTTTCATTAGTTTATACAGTAAGCTTTCCTCCATGATAGCAATAATACTCTGCTGCTTTAAAACTTTTAATCCTATTTAAAGACTGTTTCGCTTTTTCTATATCTAAACAAAAATTCGGATTAGCTATTACTAACTCACTATTCTCTTGAACAGCCGCATCTCCCGTAATTACACAATCTAAATTCGGAAAATATAATGAAATATGCCCCGAAGTATGTCCTGGCGTCGCTACTATTTGACATTCATTATTCAAAATCATTTGACCATCATGCACTTTTTCATCGACGGAAATATGTTTTATATTTTTTAACTGTTGTATAAACCATTTACCAAATTCTTTTTCTTCATTTGGCATACGTTCTAACATTTCTTCAGCTTGAACTAACCTCTCTGATTTTATATCACCACTAATGTAGTTAGATTCAATTTCACTAGCAATAATATTAATGTGAGGATATTTCACTTTGAAATCATATAAAGCCCCTAGATGATCATCATCATAATGAGTAATAATTATATTTTTTAAGTTTTTCATCTCATATCCATGTTTTAATATTGCATTTTCAATTAAAGGTAAAAAACTTGTATATCCTGTATCGACTAATGTTAATTCATTATGTACTATAATTAAACTTGGATAAACACATTGTTTTCGCCCGTTAAATTCGAATTCAATTGGTAGTTCTATTATTTTCATTTTTCTTCCCCCATACCGCTTATAAAATGCATAATAATAACTAAATCATCCACATACATCTTACAATATATATACTATGTAACGGAACAATGTGAATCATTGTATAATCCACATTATATTATTTTAAACAGGTAATCCCCTATTTTTATGGAAATATATAATTAAGAAAAACAATAAAATTGATTAATCTCTCACTTCTTTGTCCATCCTTTTAAAAAATCTATATTTTGTAAAAGGAGTGTTTATATGGAGAAACAGACACTTTGGAAAAAGTTCAAAAAAAGCTCTGTAAACCTCGGTAAATCCAGCGTATATGAAAGTATTATTTTATTCTACACAATGAAAAAGAAAGAATTACCTACTAAAGCGAAATTCATAATATTAGCCGCTTTATCTTATTACGTATTAACAATCGATTTCATTCCAGATATAGCTGCTATTATTGGGATTGGCTTATTAGATGATGTTTTAGCAATCGCTGTAGCGCATAAATACGTTATGAGACACGCAGATGCTGAAATTCGAGAGAAGAGCAAAGTAAAGATGGAGTCATTATTTACTTCAGCACAAGCATAATGAAACTATCTAGTCATTTACCATGAGAGCATTGCAGAATAAATTCCTAAACAGTAAAAGAATTTCTCTTAGTCCTCAAACTGTAAACAAATAGGGTGTCAGCACTTATTCCTAAGTTCTGTCACCCTATTATTTGTTCTTATATCTATCTGTTATACAGTTGCATGTGTCCCCTTATACAAAACTGCTATTGCCGCGAATATAAGGATCATACCCATAAAAGCAGGTGCAGCATGACCAAGCGATACATAGATTTGCCCTCCAATAAGAGGACCAATCATTCTTGCTAAAGCTTGAATAGATTGGCTTCCACCTTGAATCCTTCCTTGTTCACTAGAACTAACAGACTTTGAAAGCATCCCGTTGAATGAAGGCCCGAAAATTGAATCACCAAAACCAAACAGTAACATCCCAACGATTAGAAGAGGATATAGGGAAAACAAAGCAGATGCTGCAATAAAACTGTAACCAATAATCTCCGAAACCATCCCAAGTATCGCTATTTGTTTATCACTAAGCTTGATCAAAAGCTTTGGCATTATAAAAGCTTGTGAAAAGATGTCTTGAAAGCCCAAAATTGAAAACATAATTCCGATTAATGCAGGTTTCCAACTGAAAGTATCCATTGTAAATTGCGTGAAAATTGCTTGTAAAGATCCGTTAGGTATCCAAAGTAAAAACGCTGAGACAAGTAACCATTTTAAATTTTTCATGGAAAGTATGTTTGCTAGCTGCGCAAAAGGATTTAACCTTACAAAAGTAATCTCTTTCAACCTATTATTTTTTTCAAGGCTCTCAGGCATATATTTGATCCCATATACAACATTTATTAACGTTATGATTGCACCAAAATACATAGGTACAGTATCACCAAACTTGGCAAGTATCCCCCCAATGGTTGGGCCAATGATAGTTCCCGCACCTACAACTGCACTCACCCATCCAAAATATTTCGTTCTCTGCTCTTTTGGAATAATGTCTGCAAAATATGCGAAGATAGTACTTATGCTCCCGCCTGTTATTCCTTCTATTATGCGTCCAGCAAATAGTACCCATAATGCTCCTCCTATTCCAAAAACTAAGTACCCAATTGCAGAACCAAATAAGCATATTAAAAGTAATGGCCGACGGCCATACTTATCGCTTAAAGCCCCGAGTACTGGGGCAGCTAAAAACACGCAAGCCGCATATACGGAAGTTAGTAGTGTAACAACTAATGCTTGTTCTTCCGGATTACTTGTATATGGCTGTACTAAGAATGGGACTACAGGCATGATGATACTGAAACCTATACCACAAAGAAATACAGAAATAAGTCCGAATAGTAACGCATGTTTATCTATGCTTTTTTCAGTTTTCCTTTCATTTTGTGATCTAAATATAGACATTTAACTTCTCTCCTTAAAAAACTTTGTTGCTGTGTCAACAAAATGATAACTCCGTTTTGTTGATTAGTCAACAAAAACATGATAAAAAAGCAGCCTATTCTCATTAGAGTAAGGCTGCCATTTCATTATTAAAATATATTACGATTTAATATGTATACCTTGTTTTTTTATTTCTGCATCCAAATGTCTACTATACTTTTCCACAAAGCTAATTATACTGTTGAATTCTTCTTCAGTTACTTGCTCAAATACAGCTTTATCCCGCTCTTGAAACTCTTTGTGCAGATTTTCATGGATTTTATAAATTTCTTTCCCTTGTTCGGTAAGCCTAAAATAAATTTCTTTCTTGTTTTCTGACTTTTGGTAGCTTTCAACAAGGCCTTTTTGTATGAGCTTCTTAGTCATTCTACTTATAGCACCGCGAGTCACATAAAAAGCCTCTGCGAGTTGTGTCACGTTAGAATCTGCATTGTTTTCAATATATTCAATGCAGTGGACTTCAGAAGACTTAAAACCTTTAAGACCTTCTTCCATCTTATCTTTATTAAGCCAAACCAGCTTATTATATAATTCCCTGAAACCGTTCATGACCTGTTCTTCTTTATTCATGACCTGCCCTCCTCACCGCTCATTAGCACATTAAAACTATTATATTAAATTTCTGCTTATGTTTCGACAATATTGAAATAATTATTGTAACATTAAAGATATGTGTAAAAATTGGTGCTTAAATAAAACAATTCATTAAACAGCAAATTTATTGCTACTTACAGTAAACAGTAGACAAAAAGTAAGAGCTAAGATCATTTCTCTTAGCTCTTCTTTCATAAAACTATTTCACTTCATTAGCGACAAAAAAGTGCTCACATACACTTGATATGCGCTGTAAGTCTACGTTCCCACCAGATATAACAGCTACTACTTTTTTTCCTTTTATATAACTATCAACTTTTCTTGCAAGAAGTGCAGCAGTTGCTAATGCACCTGCACCTTCTACAACAGCTTTCCCACGTTGTAATAAATCTTTCATCGCTACTTCCAGTTCTTTTTCTGATACAGTTACAATATCATCTACTAATTCTTTTACAATCTCAAATGTTAATTCCCCTGGTATTTTAACTGCGCAACCATCTGCAATAGTAGGCGCCTCATAATGTTCTACGATTGCGCCTTTATCGTAAGATGCCTTCATTCCATGAACATTATCTGCTTGGACACCAATTATATTAATCGATGGATTAAAAGATTTTAATGCTACAGAAATACCAGAAATAATTCCGCCTCCACCTATTGGTACAATAACAGTATCTACATCCCACATATCATCAAGAATATCTAATCCAATTGTACCTTGACCAGCCATTACCTCTACATCATCATATGGATGTAAGTATGTCTCACCTGTTTCCCTTATAATTTCTTCACATTTTGCCTTTGCATCATCAAAGGTTTCACCATGTAAAATCACTTCAGATCCATATCCTCTAGTTGCTTCAACTTTCGCCTGCGGTGCAGAAATTGGCATAACAATTTTACTCTTAATACCGAGTAAATGAGCAGATAATGCAACTCCTTGTGCATGATTACCTGCTGAACATGCAATCACACCTCTTTCTTTTTCTTGATCCGTGAGCCGCGACATTTTATTAAATGCGCCACGGAATTTAAAAGAACCCGTTAATTGCATATTTTCTAATTTCAAATGAATTTCTCCGCCCGTTTTACTAGTCAAGTAAAAAGATTTTACTAATGGCGTTTTACGAGCATTTCTATCTAGAATCTTGTGAGCTTTTTTAATATCGTCTATATGTAATGGGAGTTTTCTAGTTATCATACTTACACCTCTTCCAATGTTCTATTCCTAAGTTTTCGTAAGTCGTAGCTCCTTTATACGAAAAGAAAAAGTCTTTATATATGTACCCCACTCTGAAATAAACACATTTGCAAACAATTTAACATCCTCTTCATATCACGTTCTTTATAATGATTCAGGCATGCAATTTGGATCCAGTTATTCTTTTGTAAATACGCTGATTCATAATGGACAATATATCCTTGTAAAGCTAACGCATCACCTACCGTTTTAGAAGACTGACCTTCGCTTAATTGAATCGTAAGTATAATTTTCGCGGCATATTCTTTAGGTGAAACAAGTTTTAATCCTATACTAGTAATAGCTTCTTCCATATAATCATATGTCTCTTTAATTTTCACATATACTTTTTCATCTTCAAATCTCTTCAGTGCTTCTTGCAAAGCATAAATTAAATTCCATGAATGAGAATATGGAATACTTTCATTTTCTTCGTACATACCAATGTCCATATAGGCCGGTAATGTCTCGTTTACTTTCACATTGTGATTATGAAAAACAAAAGATACTCCAGTAAACGATTTAATTGCCTTTCCACTAACACCACTTGCAAAATATATATTCTTCAAATCTATTGGTATTGCACCAATTGAGCTTATACAATCTACACATAGTTTCATTTGATTCGTGTTACAAAGAGTATTTAGCTCGTTTAAATCGTTTAACATTCCAGTAGATGTTTCATGATGAACAAACCAAAGCCATTCATAATTTCCAGTTTTCATTATTTCTTCTAATTCTGTATAAATAAACGGCTCTCCCATTTCCTTTTTATACGTATCAAAATGTAATTGTACTCGTTTTGCATGCCCAACTAATCTATTTCCAAATTCTCCATTTGTTAATACTAGTCCTTTCCCTGTTAAAGAACGTAACTGTAAAGCAATCGCATCATTGGCTAACGTCCCTGTTCCTAACATAAGTTGTACATGTTTTGCTTTTGTCATGTAAAGTAACCGTTTTTTCACATTGTCCATTGTCACTTGAAATGACTTAGAGCGATGCGAAATAGGCTTAGTACAAAATGCCTTTCGAACATTCTCTTCAATATCTACTGGACCAGGTAAAAACGTATATTCTTTCGTCATAATCCCCCCAATGCTCGATTCTTCAAACATAGCAGGGGTAACATACATTGGCTGAAAGGCCGCTTCTTCTGTACCAACTAACGTATGGAAAACTTTGAATCCCATTTGCTCATATAAAGCTAGTTCACGTGTTGTTGCAGAAATGAGTGCTAATTCATATCCATTTAGAAGCAAATAACGATGTAGAAAACGGATTAATCCTAACAACGCTCTTCCATTCCTATATTCACGTTCTACTGAAAGTAAACGAATTTCATACACTTTTTCTCCATGCTCTTGCAAATAAACATCTAAATTTGAAATTTTATAATCTAACGAGAATGGTCGTTTTCCCCGCACCGCGACCATACCTACTAATCTATCCTCATCTAAACAAATTAAATATGTATTTTCTTCATGAAACCGATCTATACGAAACCGGTCTTTCGTTTCTTCATGTTGCGGAATCTCTTCTACAAAAGTTTTATAATTTAATTTATGTATACTTTCAAATTCCCAATCTTGATCAGCAACTTTATAAATTAACCCCATGCCTTATCTCCTTTATCTATTTAATAAAAAATGATAAGTGGAGATTATCCCCACTTATTAAACATTTATTTTATTCTCGATTTACATATAGAATAAGTACAATAATCATTCCACTTAAAATAGTCGTAACAACAGAATAAGAATAAAGAATCATACAAATTGGTAAACAAGCAATCGTAATTAGTCCTGGCTTCGTAAATCCTTTGAATATTAAATAAAATACAATAAAAATACCTATGAGGGTAAGCGCTATCAAATAATCAAATGCGATTAATCCTCCAATAAATGTTGAAATACCTTTACCGCCCTTACCTTTAAATAAAACTGGGTAAATATGTCCAATAATAACGGCCAATAATGTTAACATTATGAATGTAGGATCTTCAAAAAGATATTTTGCAACAGTAACAACGATTGCCCCTTTAATCGCATCCCCTAAAAATGTAGCGATGAAATACCCTTTTCCATATACGCGCCCCATATTTCTTGCGCCAGGATTTCCGCTTCCTTCATCCCTAATATCAATGTTATGTCTCAATTTTGTTACTATATAAGCGGTCAATATGTTTCCAATTAAATAAGAAGCCACCAAATATAAAAACTGCATACTATTAATCATGTAATCATTCACTTTCTACATGGGATTACATATACAATATTCAATTACTACGTATATTGTACGTTTTTAACATACATCCCTTCATACATTTTAACATCGTATTTTTACAAATCATACAAAAATTCTCATATACTATTTTTAAAAATATATATCCCTCATTAAATAATATGTTCCTTTCACTGCCATTTCTGATTGTGATACAAATGTAATTTCTTTCATACTTTCTTCACAGCAGTTCTTAAATACAGCAAATATTTCAGGTACTAAACACAATATGCTACCACTTACTGCAATTGGAGTTGAGCGCTTAAATTGCATCTTGTTATAAACATCTACCGTAATTCTTGCTAATTCCTTTCCAGCTTGCATTATAATTTCATGCGCATCATCATTGCCACTTCTCGCTTCCTGAATAACTAATGGTGCGATTGCTGCAATTTTATCTTTAGAAGAAGTATATACTAAGCTTTTTATATGAGACGGTGTCAAAAGTTGAAACTGCCTTTGAATATTCAAACTCAATGGACAAAGGCTGATTCCTTGATCGAATTGAATTGTCATTTTCTTTAAAGCTTGTAATGCAATCCAATATCCGCTCCCTTCATCTCCTAAAATATGTCCCCATCCACCGCTATACTGATATACTTCTCCTTTCTTTCCTATACAAATTGCACCTGTACCACCTATAGTTAATATTCCATCCTTACCTTTTAAAGCAGCTGCATGCGCGATCATTGCATCATTAAAAATTTCAATTTTTGTTCCGTATTTCTTTTTTAAACGTAATGTTAATTCATTTGTATTCGCTCCGCTTATACCAGCTAATCCTAAACAAATACAAACGCAATGCTCATTTATTAAATTCTTCTGGCATTGATTAATTGCTTCCATAATATGCAAAAGCGCCTGATCAAAATCTATTAATACATTTCCAAATCTGCTCGTACCTCTTACAACTTCATTTCCATTTTGATCAAATGCAATTGCCTCTGTCTTCGTTCCCCCGCCATCTACTCCAATCATATACTTCATATGTTCGCCTCATTTTCATTTACATATTGGAGGGAATGTTACATTCCCTAAAACCACGGAATTCTTAGCACCTGTTGCGCTCGGCACATTACTCGGATTACGATGATACGTTTCGTTTGCTAAAATAGCAAATGCAATCGCTTCTTTCGCTGCTGAAGAATGACCAATATCCTCTTGTATACATATACTACATTTCTCTTCTCTTAATCCATTCCGTATCATTTCAACAAGTGTATTATTATAACTTCCACCACCAGCTAAAATCACCTCATCAATGTCATAATACGGTAAAATACACTCCTTATAATGATGAACAATTGAACATGCTGTAAACATCGTGACAGTTGCCAATATATTTCCTTTACTATGCTTTTCAAATCGATTTAATAATTCAGTCACAAACGCTTCTCCAAAATGTTCTCTACCTGTTGATTTTGGTGGTTTCACGTTCAAAAATGGATGGTTCATACAGTATGTTAAAATTTCATCTACAACCACCCCTTGACTTGCGATCCAACCATTTTGATCATATGGTACATGAAATAATCTTTGACATACTTCATCGATTACCATGTTGCCTGGTCCAGTATCAAAAGCAATAACACTCTCATTACTTCGTTTACTTGGAACCACTGTAACATTACCAATCCCACCAATATTTTGCAGTAGTCTATTTTTAGTTTGATGCCGATATAAAATAATCTCTGAATATGGTACAAGTGGTGCACCTTGTCCCCCTGCCGCCATGTCCATCGTTCGGAAATTCGAGATAACCGTCGTGTTCGTTTCATATGCTATTACTGCTGGTTCCCCAATTTGCAATGTTGAAGAAATAATATTCCCTTCTTGCTTTGGCTGATGATAAATCGTTTGTCCGTGAGAGCCTATTAAATCTAATTGTCTCAAAGGAAAATTGGCCTCTTTACAAACTTCCTTTACAGCATTGGCAAAGCATAAACCAAGTTTAAAATTTAAACTACATATAAGTTGGACATTCGAAGTTTCAATTGATAACGCTTGTTGGATCTCATTTTTCATATCATTACAAAATGGAACAGTAGTAAAATGGATGAGTTCGATTTTAGAATCTACACCACTTCCTTCTATATGAACGAGCGCTACATCTATTCCATCTAATGAAGTACCAGACATTACCCCTGCAATATACATAACGTGCATGACCTCCTATTTACTAAAAAACAATCATGTAAGTAACGAACGTACAACCAATTGAAAACAATATAAATCTAAAAAACAACTGAGCTTTTGATGCAAAAGACCCATCAATGAAAGAAACAACTACCGTAAGCAAAACGCTTGCCGCAATACTTGTAACGAGCCAGATACTATGCATTTGTGATAGATTTAGCATGCCTAATAAAGGGACAAAAAGTAAATTTGCACAAATCACTCCAAATAATAATAAAAATACGCCTTTATAACTAAATTTTATATTCATTCTATTTCCCCCTTTCTAGTTTTAATGTGAAAGAAGTGATAGACAAAAAGTCTATCACTCAAAATAACAGCGTGCAGATTAAGGATTAACAGATTCCCCGTCACCATTCTTTTCAATTTCAAGCATATTTTTGTCGTACATTTTAAAGAATGGTAAATAAATAAGGAACGATATTGCTATATTTATAAAAACTAATACAATCGCACGCCAATCTCCACCTGTTGCTAAATATGCACCAATTGGAGCCGGTAATGTCCATGGCGGCATAATATGCGTTGGTGTTACAAATCCCATCGCAGTTGCTGAATATGCAACAGTTGCTGTTACAAGTGGTGTAATGATAAATGGGATAATTAAAATTGGATTTAGTACAATCGGTAATCCGAATATGACTGGTTCATTAATATTAAAAATACCCGGAACAATACAAGTTCTTGATAATGCTTTCGAATATTTCGATCGACCAAATATAATCATAGCTAATACAAGCCCTAACGTCGCACCAGAACCGCCAATCCATATAAACCATTGATATAACGGCTCTGGTGAAATAAATGGCAACTGATCTGCTCCACTAGCAACTGCTTCACCATTTTTCCCTAGGTATACTTCCCATAATGGCCGAGCAACAGTTCCAACAACCGACACACCATGGATTCCGAATGACCAAAAAAACGTAATTAAAAACACTGGAATCATTACACCGAAGTAACTATCCCCAGCTTTTACTAATGGTGCTGCTAATTTATCAACAACATGGTGTAAATCAATGCTAAAAACGACAGTTACTAGACTCATTATAATAATAACGAATGCTGCAGGTATAAGTGCTTCAAATGAACGCGACACAGATGGCGGTACTTGTTCTGGCATTTTAATCATTACATTTTTCTTCTTACAAAATCTTAAAATCTCTACGGATAAAATAGAAACAATCATCGTCACGAATAATCCATGACCTCCGAGATTTGTCATTGGAAGCATAAATCCTTTTTTATCAATTAATTCGGGGGTTAATGTTAAAAGTAGTGAACATACTGCAAGCTGTGCTCCCGATAAAGCATCTAACTTATAACTTTTCGCTAAATTATATCCTATTCCAAATGCTATATATAAGGACATAATAAACATAGTTAAACGATATGGTATCAATATACTTGTTTGATTCTTTAATGCCCAAACCGATATGAAACTATCTTTCGGCAGTGGTGGAAATGCTACTATTAAAAAGAAGCTTCCTACTATAATAAATGGTAACGCCGAAATAACTCCATCACGGATTGCTTGTAGATGCCTCTGCTCAGAAAGCCTTGCCATCGGGCCAGATAAGTTTTTATCAAGAAACGTGACAAACTTATTCATAACGCTTCCCCCTAACTGATTAATTCATTTACAGTTTTTAATAAAGTCGGGCCTCCAAGTGGCGTGTATGCTTGCGGTGGAATGATGCCACACGGAATAGATTCCTCCTCTGCAAATTTTTTTACAGAATCAAATCGGTGTCTTATTTGAGGTGCCACCATTACGACATCCCAGCCATTCTTTACTTCTTCCTCTACCTCATTCGTTCCAATTGCATGCACTTCCATGTTCACACCATTTTTCTCCGCTTCTTTTTTTAAAGCGTTTACAACAATTGCACTGGACATTCCTCCAGAACAGACGAACAAAACTTTCATTTATTAATCCTCCTATACTTATAATTTATTACCCTTCAAATGAAAGGAAGTTTCACTTTACTAACAAGCATATGAAGTAGTAAATGAATTTAGTTATAATGAAAGTAAATTTCATTAAAAATATTTTTCCTATTAAATTAATGTTTCAATATGCAATTTTCTCTATTGCAAGGTCAACCTCCCCTCAGATATTATTTTAAATAATCATATGATAGGGAGGCGTATAAATGATCGTTAAACGTTTATTAATGATATGTTGTATCGTTATCTTGTTCATCCCTTTCTCTTTCATTCCCCCTCACTCTACTTATGCTGAAGTAAATACTACGTACAAAAAACATGAATTACGTGCTGTATGGATCGCATCAGTTCTGAATATTGATTGGCCATCAAAAACTGGCTTACCTATTGAAAAACAGAAGCAAGAATTTATAACGTTATTAGACGATGTAAAAAGCACTGGTATGAATACAGTTGTTGTACAAATTAAACCAACCGCTGATGCTTTCTATCCTTCAAATTACGGTCCTTGGTCTGAATACATTACGGGTACACAAGGAAAAGATCCTGGTTATGACCCGCTCGCATTTATGATTGAAGAAGCTCATAAAAGAAATATAGAATTCCACGCTTGGATTAATCCATACCGAATAACGATGAATCACACCGATATAAATCGATTATCAAACTATCACCCTGCAAGGCAACATCCCAATTGGGTTGTCCCTTATGGCGGAAAGTTATATTACAATCCCGGTATTCCAGAAGTGAAAAAATTTATAACAGAAGGTGCTTTAGAAATCGTACAAAATTACGATATTGATGCGCTGCATATGGATGATTATTTTTATCCATATAAAGTAGCCGGTGAAGAATTTCCAGATCAGAAAACGTACGAAACATATAATAACGGTAGATTTACAAATATAGAAGATTGGCGACGTAACAATGTAAATGAACTTGTAAAAGATTTAAATACTGCTATAAAACAAGAAAAATCATATGTAAAGTTTGGCATTAGTCCGTTCGGCGTATGGAGAAATATAGCTGACGATCCGACTGGCTCTAACACAACCGCAGGCCAAAGAAACTATGATGACCTTTATGCTGACACACGTGAGTGGATACAAAAAGGATATATTGACTACATTACACCGCAAATATATTGGAATATAGGTTTCACCCCAGCTTCATATGACATATTAGTAGATTGGTGGGTTAAAGAAACAAATAACAAACCGATTCACCTATACATTGGTCAAGCGGCCTATAAAATTAATAATAACTCCGTCCCTGCTTGGTCTGATCCAGAAGAATATCCAAGACAAATTGCATTAAACCGGCTATATCCTGAAATTAAAGGTAGTATGCATTTTAGCTTAAAAGATATTAATAACAATCCACTTGGAGTTAAAGATAGACTCTCAAAAGACATATATAAACATCCTGCATTAATCCCGCCTATGCCTTGGATTGATCATGATCCACCAAAACAACCGACTTTAAAAGGTGCCATTCCAAGAAATGAAGGTATTGC
The DNA here is from genome assembly GCF_049310765.1 of Bacillus sp. PSXD-155. Lineage (NCBI taxonomy): Bacteria > Bacillati > Bacillota > Bacilli > Caryophanales > Bacillaceae > Bacillus > Bacillus sp. PSXD-155. Next base: position 22,448 of record NZ_JBMOWC010000050.1, read on the forward strand.
AATTGGCATCATTGACAATAGAGATAATGATTCTGCTTATTACGCTATTTACCGCGCGAATGGGAAAAATGAAGCGGATATACAAAACCCCAAAAATTTACTTACTACTGTAAGAAAAACAAAACTTGGAGAAATTTATGTAGATAAAACCGCTATTTCTGGAGAAACGTATACGTATGTCGTAACTGCAGTTGATCGATTGCATAATGAAAGTGTGGCTTCTAGTCATACTACCGTTAGAGCAAAATAAAACCTCATAAAAAAAGCGCCTTAAAGCTGTGATACTTAGCTTTTAAGGCGCTTTTTGTTATTTATTCTTAAACTTCTCAGTCGCTGCTCTCATCTTCACATTTAAATCGTGATCAATCGAGTCGCGAATATCTCGCTCTACTACTTCCATTTCTTTTTTGAAATTTTCCAAGTAGATCTTCAGTTCTTCTTCCTTCTCTGGTCTTTGTGAAGGTGGTAATTGTACTACCAACGATAACATGGCCGTTAAATCTTTCATTAAGAATGTTTCAAGTTTATGTTGTTGTTCAAACATGCGTTGCTCTTGATAGTACGGAAGTGCATTTAATACTGAAATTGTAATATCATCAACCGTTCTTTGTAATGAAGGATTTATTGAGCGTTTATACGCTTGAATTGTATTTAATGCGTCTGGATAACGGTCATAAAAATACAATTTGTAAAATGATAAGTCTGTCGGTTTTACAGTTTGCTGCGTTTCTTGTCTTAAGAAATCTTTCACTTTCATCGCAGCCACATCAATATCTTCATTCGTAAGCTTTTTCGTAGTTTTTGCCATTACATGCACTTTTTTCTGCTTTTCTTTCGGTAACATCGAGAAGACTTGCTCTCTCGTACGTTGACCTGATGCACAAAATAGAGTATTTAATGTATTTTGTTCTTTCTTTCCTTCGGTGCGAATCCAGCGATAAAACAGTGGATGTTGTGTAAATTCTTGTAGAAACGGTATTGATTTGTTTGATATCTTATCTAGAGAATCTTGCGCTCTTTTATATGGCTTCGTCCATGAAAAATACAGTTTCCGCCCGAAGTATACGACTAAAACAACGACAGTAAATGCTATTAAAAGCAATGTACCAAGTAGTAATAGTACTGTTTGAATGAAACTCATTTGTTCACCTCCTCTAATAATCAGTTATTTCCTTGGACGCTGAATGAGTTTCTGCTTCATCTCATCATTAAATGTGTCTAGTTCAATAACGAACTTCTTGCTTGACTCAATAATACGTTCTGACGATTTTTCAGATGCTTCAATTGCAGCGAACACATTTTGGAATGATTCACGTAATTTATCCATGCTAATAGCAGGGTTTTCAAGCAATTTCGTCGTTTCTTCTGTATTTTGTTTTAACGCTTGAGAATTACTTAATACCATCGATTCAATTGCTTCATTCGTCGCATTTACTGCATCAATTGTTTTACGTTGATTCGTTAATGCAAGCTGAATAGCAGCTGAAACTGTTACAACGTTTTGCGTCATCGTAATCGCATTACGTATTGCCTCTGTTAATTTTTCATTATTTTTCTTAATGATGTCTACAGAAGCTATAGATTGTAATAATACACTTTTCGCTTGCTGCATATTACGTGTACGTACAAGTATCTTTTCTAATGCATCGTTAATTAACGGGATATCCCTTTGACGCTCTGGGTTTTGTTTCTCAGCTTCAAGCATGCCAGTAAGCTTTTTCCCTAAGTATACTTGTTTATCAAGAGCATGAATTTTATCGTGCGATTGTTCTTTTAACATTTCAAGACCAACTGTATCCTCTTGTAAGTTATCACGACCAATTAGAAGGGATCTAATAATTTCCTCGATTTGTTTATCTATAGATTGGTATTTATGCACGTATGTTTCAAGTGGATTTTTCTTGAATACTTTAAACATTATTTTCTTCATACCACTTGCTTTAAGTGAATTGGGATCAAGCTCTGATACCACTTTTCTTAATTCTAACAATGTATTTGGAATTTCTTCATTTTTCCCATTCATCATCGCTGTTACAGGGCGTTTTAAAGCTGATAACGTTTGTCCTGCTGCTTGTTGCTCTTTATCCCCTAAATCTCCTAGCTGAGACAATACTTTTGATAAATCTGTATTTTGCTCGCTATTTAACTTTTGTACATAAAGATCAGCTTCTTTATTTAGTTCCTCTAATTCTGCATCTTTTATAACTGTATCAACTACTACTTCTACATTATTATCTTTCACAATGGATACAGGTTCTTTTTTCTCGAGTTCAGTCAACAAAATCGCTCCTTTATTTATATGTGCGAATTTATATGCACTATATTTCATCAATTATATCGTATTTCATATACATTCTGACTGCTTGAAATCGACTTTTTTAGAAATGCCTATTTATGCAGTCATTCCCTGTTTCTTACTATAAGTATACCTGTAATCAACATAATTTTCCTCAGACTTAAGACCTAGAGAACAACATGCTGAAGGCGGATTCTTCATATATTTCCTAAATAATTTACGTTCTTTCAATCGTGCTACACTCAATCTTTTGACATTCACCCGTTTTCAATGTGATAATTCTATTACACTCACTTCTATTTATTTTTGCGAGCTACAAATGCTCCCTTTTGAAACGCTAATAACACCGTTTCAAACGTATCATCTTCTTCAATCATTTTTATAAACTCATTTAATTCACTCGCATGAGAAGTTGCATTATCAACAACAAGAAAACCTTTTGGTTGTAACATACGTTTTATATGCTCAAACCACCACATGTATTGCGTGCGCTCTGAATCTAGGAAAATAAAATCAAATGAATGATCTAATTTGGAATCTAAAAATGCCCCTGCTTCTTGATTATGAATATCGATTCTTTGTAACAGGTTTGCCTTTTCAAAATTGACAAGTGCCTCTCCAACTCGTTCTGAAGAAAGCTCTACAGTTGTTACATTTCCATTTGTTTCTTCTACCGCATTAGCTAACCACAATGTAGAATAACCATTAGAAGTTCCAATTTCCAAGATATTTTTTGCATTACACCCTTTTACTAAAATTGATAAAAATTGCCCCATCTCACGAGAAACATTCCGTAGTTTTTCTTCCCTTGTTTTTTTATTTCGATCATGCTCTTCTCCATATTGTTCAAGTTGCAATAATAATGAATCTACTGTATCCATTCTTTTCATCGCCTTTCCAAGCAATATGATGAAAAAGCTCTTGCTGCCCGTCTATTTTTTATTATATGCGAAACAAAAACCTTTTTCCTGTTATATGACAAAGATTTATAATTTTTTATAGCATATTGTTTCGTTTTTTGGTAAAGTTAATTTCTACGTGCAATTATTCCATTCATATTATTTCATATTAAAATTGCAGTTATTAAATTATATAAACCCCATTTAAATGAATCGGTATTTCAAATTCAATTAAGCGCCCTTTTCGGACGCATTTTCTTTGTTTATATATTTCCAGAAGAAAGGATGCTTACAAATGAACGTGATTAGCTTAGATGCTGCTCGAAAACGAAAGCAGCATAAAAAATTAATGATTACTATACCGATTATTACACGTATTTATGAAGAAGACGGGGAAATTAAATTTGAGGTAGCTGGCGAAAAAGATGTACCTCTTGAAATGTTAGAAAAATAATAAAAAAACGCATTTCTAAAGAAATGCGCTTTTTTATATTTTTACATTTAAATGCATAAGTTTTTCAGGATTAACCATCATATAAATATTTGAAATCTTCTCATCATCAAATGCAAACGAAAGAACATATGTTACTTTATTATTTATCGTAACTATAACTCCTGGTATACCATTAACCATTTGGAAATCAACAGTGTACTCTTCTTTCAATCGTTGTGCAATCCCAAAGAACAAACGTATAATTCGATCTGCAGAATAAATCGGATTGATCGCAGTCGTAACTTTACCGCCACCATCAGCTTTGAGTATAGCATCTGTTTTTAATACTTCTAACATACCTTCCGCATCCCCACACTGTAATGATGATACAAACTTTTCAACATAAGAAGCCATTTTCTCCGTGCTTAATTTTGATTGCTTCGGTTTCTCCAACATGCTTTTTCGAGCACGTTGAAAGATCTTCCTGCAGTTCACACTACTCTTATCAACAATTGAAGCTATTTCTTCGTATTCATAACTGAAAACCTCTCTTAATATGAAAACAATCCTTTCTACCTCAGATAACTGTTGTAAAAGTAATAAATATGCGGTGGAAAGGGATTCTTTCATTATAAATGACTTTGATGGCTCATCACTCTCTTCTACAATTGGCTCTGGTAACCACATCCCTACATACACGTTACGTTTATGCGCTGCCGATCGTAATTTATCAATTGAACGATTTGTCGCCATCTTACATAAATATGCTTTCATATTTTCTATAGATTGAGGATCTTCTATATTATTTAGCGAGATAAATACATCCTGAACGATATCCTCAGCATCCATAACACTCCCAAGGATTCTGTATGCTAACGAAAATAATAATGGTTGATACGCTTCATATAACTGCTCCGTTTCCATGATGAACTGCCTCACTTTCATATTGCTTTAAAATGTGTAACGCTGCTCGTTTCCCGCTTGCTACCGCAGCATCAGCTAATACTTCATCATGCCCTGCCCAATCTCCTGCAACATAAACACCTGGCATTTCAGGTATATTAGGACCCGGCTTTTCAACACGGTCAATATGAGGAAAATCATGTACTACTGTTATTTTCGGTAAATATTGCTGTGCAACAACTTCTCTTTTCCAATTTGGATGTAACAACTCCATCGTACTTTCCAACTGTTCTTTATCTTCATGAATATGATTCATCTCTAGCACAGGATTATGGTACTTAATTAGACTCACTGCAATTGATCCATCTTCACTTAATTTAGCTGCTCTCGATTGATTTGTGAAAAATATAGGTTGATCTAATCCTAATACAAATTGATGTGTAGGATTGGGTAATTGTCTTAAGCCAATATCTAATGCAGCAACAGTAACCGGTACCGATTGTTCACTCCATCTATGCAAGCTTGTTCCTTCTGCACCTTTTATTATTTTACAAGCTTCTTTAGGCGGAGTCGTCACGATGACTGTACCTACTTCAAAAACCTCATCATCAACACAATGTATTCTTTGTTTATCTTCGTAATGCTCTATTTCCAAAACATGCTTTTTAGCCAAAAATTGCACCCCGACATCATTCGCTATAGCTCTTAATTTTGTTATTATCGTCTCCCAACCACCATCTACATAAAGCACTCCTTCTTTTATAGAAAGCCGTATTTGCTTTAGCACAGATGATGCTAATTGTATTGTAGGAGCAAACGTATATGTTGTTGTCCGGCATAGCGTATAAAATATATTGCGAACCATTGGATCTTTTATTTCATTTTCTGCCCATGTAGTTAGACTCATTTTCGGAACTTCTCGTACATCTAAATTTCCTAAACGAATCATAAAACGTGAGAATTGTACTTTTGCAGACCAAGAAAGTAGTGGTGTTGATAAAATTGAGCGAAAATCTGTTGGGATGGTGAATATATCCCCTTTCCATATTCCATGTGCTTTTGCAGATGGTATTCCACCTGAAAGATTCATACCGAGCTCATTAAAAGTTATAAACGCTGCCCCGCCTCTATATAAAGCATGTGCACCAAGATTCATGCAGATTCCATTTTTATTTATAGTCATCCCTCGGCCACCGAATTGACTAGACTTTTCTAATACAATCACTTTCCTTCCAGCTTTCGCTAAATATATAGATGCTGTTAATCCAGCAAGCCCACCGCCAATAATTGCTACATCAAATGTATTCATAATAAAATCCCTCCTTATCGTTCTACATACAAGACGAACGATTAAGGAGGGATGTGACATGAAAATAAATTTTTATTACCCTACTTTATTTCATTACTTTTTAATTCGGTCATATTGCATACGAAATAACTCAATTGCAAATGGAATATCCTCTTCACTCTTTAAATAATAACTGATCCATCCTGATTCAGGTAATACGTGATGTGGTTTTACCAATCCTTGCTTCACTAATTCATCTCGCTTTAACTTCGGAAATGGTAAATCAGCTAATTTATCACCATGAAGATGGCCAAGTTCTTTCTTACCATAATTTATTTCAATACCACCAAATCGATGCGGTTTTTCAGAAACACCCGCCCAGCTGAGCACTTCATTTCTAATCATTTCACTAAATGACATGAACATTCACTCCTTATAAATGATTGATGTAATTTTAAATTAACATTTTCATTACTTTTTTCCATCAATCCAAAGTATGAATGGGAATACGAATATAGTTTGGTCTTAACACCTTATTCTTTATAGAATAAGTAAATTTATTAAACTACCGACAACAGCACAAAACAAAGACTAGACACATATCCTAATTTTGTAACCTAACTTACCTATAGAAAGGCGGGTAATACAATTGACTGCCAACATCGACTATACCTCCCCCTCAACCAATTTTACTTATGATGTAAATAAAAGTAATTTTTTTCGGAAAGATGCCCAAAATTATATAAATGTACTTGGTATTAAACAATTAAATACTTTAGAAAATATTTCTTTATTAGATATTTATTTAAGTACAGGAAATGTTGTAGAACCACATATTCATCAAAATGCAGCTGAACTTGTTTATTGTATTTCAGGGTCTGCTGTTGTTTCTTTACTTAATCCATTTACGAATCAAATATTAAACTTACCGATAAACCCCGGGCAAGTTGCCAACATTCCACAAGCGTGGTGGCATTATGAAATTGCTACAGCAGATAATACTCATTTATTAGCTATTTTCAATGCTCCAACTCCAGAAGTTATTTTCGGTTCTGACATTTTAAGGTTAACTCCGGCTCATATGTTGGCCCATACTTACTGTCTCAATGAACAACAATGGAAACAAGCGGTTTCCCCTATTCAATCAACTACTGTAATTGGTCCTCCGGCAAACTGCAATCAAAACCGTGAAATGAAAAATTATCCAACCCAGCCCCTCGCTCAACAACATAATCCGTATCACCAAGATTCTTATTACTTTCCTCTTTACTGGGGCTATTAATTTGGAAATTTTCAAAAGAATCATCATTTATCTCCTAGGAAAATACCAAGGAGATTTTTTTATTGTATCTTCTCTTCCTATTAAAAATAGTAACAATTGATAGTGTACATACATATAATATTTATATATTAAATTGGAGGTGATAGTACTATGAGTAATTATAACTATCGAAAAAACTACTCTTATAATAAAAATAGTAGCTCTTCAGCATCCTCTCAATCTTCCAATTCTCAATCTTCCAATTCCCAATCGCAAAGAGACTTAGCCGAGCAAGGCTATGTAAAGAAAAAAGGATGTAACTGTAATAAAAATAAATAGTTTATTTTATGGATGAATTCTTTTAAAAGAATTCATCTTTTTTTGCTGATTGGAAATTTTTAAAGTTACATAACTTATTCCTTAAATGAGAAAGGGTAAATTATACTTTTTTATACGAACTTAACAAAGAGTAATTGTTCAATTGATTTATTACTTATTTCCCCAAAAAATATAGTCCTTCCTAAATTTATTAGGAAGGACTATATACAAACCCCTGTTTAATTTCCTACTAAACATTGTAACAAATTAAACGATATTAATACCTGCACTTACAAATCCAGCAACTGCAGCTATTGGACTTGCTGCTGTTAACGAAACATACAGTAGTATTTTATCTCCAGCAGCTACTGGAATAGCTTCAGCTATGATACCTGATGCTGTAGAACCAATCGCTATTGCGGCAAATGCTGGTGTTAATAAAAGAGGTGCGCCTTGTACTGTAAACGTATTGCTTGCTGCAGGTGCAGTTAATATTTGTATTTGCACTTGAACAGGTGATATTGGAGCTAATGCAGCTGTTGCACTAAAGAAACCAGCTAATGACGTAATAACCCCTGCGCGTGGTGCTACAAATGCATAATCACCTATACCTAATGCTAATGTGATACTTGTTCCACCAGTTAAAGCTACACCAGGCTGACTAAATCCAAATCCAAGAAGAGTTCCTGTATTAGCTATTAACGCGTTAACTAACGCAGATGGTGTTGTACCTGAAGCAAATGGAATAATAGCTCCGCCACCAGTTGCACCAGTTGCTCCTGTTAAACCTGTTGCTCCTGTTAAGCCTGTTGCTCCTGTTGGACCTGTTGCTCCTGTTGGACCTGTTGGACCTGTTGGACCTGTTGCTCCTGTTAGGCCTGTTAGGCCTGTTGCTCCTGTTACTCCTGATGGACCTGTTGCTCCTGTTGCTCCTGTTGGGCCTGTTGCTCCTGTTGGACCTGTCGCTCCTGTTAGGCCTGTTGCTCCTGTTGGACCTGTTGCTCCCGTTGGACCTGTTGCTCCTGTTGCTCCCGTTGGACCTGCTCCGGTTCCGGCTGGACCTGTTGGACCTGTTGGACCTGTTGGACCTGTCGCCCCTGGAGTAGCGTTGATTAATTGAATTAATAAATTAAAAAGAAGTTGTAAAGTTGCAGGATCAACATTTGAGTTGCAGGATATAGGGATAAGATCTAAAGCGAAGAAGAATTGTGCAAGGGCGCTATAAAATTGTTGCAATAATGTTGACAATTGTCCTAAATTAGGTGCTGGAGATTGTAATAAAACTATAATACTTTGAGTTAATTGTTTCAAAAAATTAACTTCTGGAGAAGGTAATAAGGAATTTAAGAAAATTAAAAATTGATTAAATAAATCGAGTAACACTAATCTGTTTGCATTACTTGGATTTGCAAAAAATGCTGAAATAGCTGATACTAATGAGTTTAGTAAAGTAATTAATTGACTTAATTGTTCCCTAGTAATAGGAACTGACTGTGGATTTTTACAACAATCTGGAGTGAAAACAATCGGATTATCGCAGTGGTTATGACCAAAACAATTATTATTTGTCATTTATGTCCTCCTTACTTGTTTTATATTTGAGTTTTTCCTATTATAAGGATCATAAAGTTGTAAAAGAGTATGTGTTATATATTGGCTTAAAATAGGAAACATGAAATATAATTAAACTTGAAAACGTAAT
>NZ_JBMOWC010000051.1:0-31541 GCF_049310765.1 Bacillus sp. PSXD-155
AAAAGATATAAAATAGAATGGATGTACGTTAAGTGAAACTAGATAAAAGAGGGTTCCTAGTATGTTAAAGAAATGGTTAATCGTTTTCTTTATTTTTGCTGTTTTTTGTGGAAGTGTTGTTACACTAATACATGCAAATAAAGGAAAAAAATATGATACAAAGGCATTTTCTAATGTAAATAGTAAGCAAAAAGATGTTAAGCAGGAAGTTGATGCGAATGAGAAAAAGCGTTATGAAATTGCAGCTGGAAAACTAGATCAGTACTTAAAAGATAAAGGATTTAATGGGAGTGTTCTTGTAGCAAGTAAAGATCATGTCATTTTACGAAAAGGCTACGGTTATGCGAATGTGAAAGATCAAGTATTAACAACGCCAAGAACGAAATATCGCATTGGGTCTATTACGAAAACAGTAGTTGCAATATCTATTATGCAACTAAAAGAAAAAGGGAAGTTGAACATTGAAGACAATGTAAATAAATATATCCCATCGTTTCCAGCAGATAAAAATATTACGTTACGAAACTTGTTAACACATACGTCTGGATTACCAGAACAGGGACAAGGTAGTGTTGACGCAGCATCACGGTTAAAATTAGTAACGTGGATTGGGGCACAAACGTTACAATTTCCAGCAGGGACAGGCTGGAAATATACAGATTATAATTATATGGTGCTTGCATATATTGTAGAAAAAATATCGAATAAACCACTTGCTGAATATGTGAAAGAAAATATTTTGACTCCTGTTGGAATGCATGAATCTGGAATGGGCGCAACACTCCCAGAAGATATTTTCTTAGCAGAAGGGTATACGAAAAAAGATAATAAGTTAATAGCCACGCCTCGCTTAAAAATGAACTGGTTGTATGGCTGTGGTGAAATGTATACGACTGTTGAAGATATGAAAAAGTTAGATGAAGCTATTATGGATGGTAAACTACTTTCTAAACAGAGTATATCAGATATGTTTTCTGCATCACCTGCAAGAAAATATGGATTTAGTTTCTATATTTACCCAGATTATTATCATAACCACGGTGTATTAGCTGGCTGGAACACTTTTAATAATTTTAACTGGGATAAACGAACGTTTGTCATATTATTTTCTAACGTCCAAAATGGTATGAATGATGCATTTAATCAAGAATTTAGGAAAATGGCGAATGATTTAATAGAAGGAAAGTAATTATAAAAAAATCGGTATTGATATGTAATTATCAATACCGATTTTTTTATTTTGTAAAGTTTTACTTACTGAATAAAGTGAAACTTTAATCAGCAGGGCCCCACCTAACTTCTTTGCTTTCGCTGAATTTTGAGGTGGGGGTCTTACTGCCCACAAATAGCGGGATAAATAGGTGAAAAAGGTGATTGGCATTTGAATAAATCTAAATAGGTCGTTAAATGCTAAGTAATGCAAAGAACAATTGGTAATTTTTACATTGATAAAAAAGCTTGAGCTTCACACTATGTGAAGCTTTACAGTATTGGAGACAAGAACAGGAGGTTGAAAAAATGAAAAAAGCAATAAAGTTTTGTTTAATAGCTACATTATCTACAACGATTATTAGTGGATGCTCTTTTGAGGGTAACAATGAAAATGTTAAAGGGAAAGAAGGAGAAAAAGTAGAGGTACAGAAAAATGCTGGGAAATATACGATGCCAGATGAAAAAGATAAACATGAAGGTACATGGCTACAATGGCCACATGAATACACATATGGTGAAGAGTATAAGCAGGAAGTTGAACCTATTTGGGTTAAGATGGCAAGTGCTTTAACTGAGGGTGAGAAAGTCCACATTGTTGCATATGACCAGGAAGAAAAAGAAAGAATCAATAACCTTTTAACAGATGAAGGGTTAAATATGGAGAAGATTGATTTCTTTATCTCGCCTACTGATGATGTATGGGCAAGGGACAGTGGACCAATTTTTGTTTATGACAGCAATAAAAATCTCAAAATATTAGATCCAGCATTTAATGGTTGGGGGAAGAAAACACCTTATAAAAATGATGCTCAAATACGTAAGAATGTGAGTAAACAATCAGGAATTGAAAGAATTGATTGGGGGAAATTTGTCCTTGAAGGCGGCGCAATTGAATTAGACAGCAATGGGACTGCGTTATTAACTCGAAGTGCGGTAACGAATAAAAATAGAAATCCTGATTTATCAGAAAAGGAAATTGAAAAATATATAAGTGATCTTGGGGTATCAAACTTTATTTGGTTAGACGGAGTACCTAATTTAGATATTACGGACTTTCATATTGATGGATTTGCTAAATTCCATAATAAATCTACCATTGTAACGATGAAAGAAGATGACCTAGCTGAATGGGGTTTATCCAATAAAGATATGGATACATTGTTAGATGCCAAAAATGCTTCAGGACAGAAATATAAGTATGAATACTTGCCGCTTAGTAAAGAAAAGGTTGCTTTAGAGAATGGAAAAACTCTCGATTATAAGGGATCGTATATCAATTATTATATTGGGAATACAGTTGTATTAGTGCCTAATTATAATGATCCAAATGATAAAATCGCAAACTATACGATTCAGAAGTTATACCCAGATCGTAAAGTAGTCGGTATTGATGTGAGGGAGTTGTATAAAAACGGCGGTATGATACATTGTGTGACACAACAACAACCAATTGCATTGAAGTAATTAATTGTAATTTCGTTGTGCTGCTATATAGACAAAATAGGTGAAATCTTATCTTTACCTATTTTGTCATTCCTTATTATTTGTAAAAATAAAATTTAAATATGATGATAATTGAATTGTAGTGTATGTTCGCTTTTCGTTTTATATGGTAAAGGAGAAAAATGTTTGTGTTAAAGAATTTTAAAATAGTGTTTTCGTATTTTCCTATCGTTTTACAGTACATTTTAAATGTAGCTTTAATTTGCTTAGGGGTTGTTCTAAGTGTGTTTCTTATGAAAGAAGTCATTCAGTTTATACAAGAACTGAAATTGGATAGTAATGAATCTAGTTATCATTTAATTGATAGTATCGTCGTATTCTTTTTGTACTTTGAATTCATCGTAATGATTATAAAGTATTTTCAAATGAATTTTCATTTTCCATTACGATATTTTATATATATAGGTATAACAGCTATTGTGCGTCTCATCATTATAGATCACGATAGTCCGTTAGATTTATTGTTATATGCCTGTGCAATCTTTGTATTAATTAGTGCGTTGTTCATTGCGAATTCTAAAATGATGCGTCGGGATTTAGAATAGTGAACATTTGTTGTTGAATTAAATAAGATATTTTATCTTTTTGCAAAAAAGGAGTAACGGTATTGAAAGAAATAATCTTAACCAGCCTCATAATGATAGGGCTTATGATTCTATTATTTAATTGTATACTTTCGTGATTTAAAAGAATAAAAGGTTAATAGAGAAAGAGGTTTTTGTAAATATGGTTCATTACAATAATCAAAATAGTTTACATTTATAAGTTTTGCATTCATAGGTATTGAAGCAATAGGGGTTGAAATTGAAGATCCCTTTGGTCAGGATCCAAATGATCTTCCGCTAGAAGGAATTTGTATAGGAGTAGAAGCGCATTTAGTGAATTTATATAATCAAAACGATCTATTAGAAGTAATGGGTTTGAATCTTGATAAAAAAATCATTTAATCATTTATTGTTGTTTTAAAATATGGTATTTAAAAAACTTGTCAAGAGTCAATTTAAGGCTTAACGTCAGCTTTATATTTTTTATATAAATATATAATATTTCTCCATGCTATAATCCATTCATGAAATATACGCGGTTCATGAGTTGTAATGAAAAGAGAAATGAATTGAGGAATAGTTGGCTTTGTGAAATCAGTTATGTAACTACTATTAAAAAGCGAGGTAAATAATATGGAACAAAAACATAATGGGATTATTTTTACTGCAATACCAGACGAATCGAATGAATATTATCAACCATTTTATGAAGACTTGATTTACTTTAATGAATGTTTAAATGAAAAGAAATCAATTGCGGATCAACTTATATCTTTATCTGTTGAAGAACAAGACTTTCATACGAGCTGTTTTGAGTATGATGATATTTGGCTAAGAGATGTTGCACCGGTTGTCACAACTCATCTAGTTAAATTTAAATATAGACCCAATTATTTGCCAGATGATCAGGGGCGATATTTAGATCAACAGTTTAATAAATGGTTGAAAAAGAATGACTTTGAATATGTGAAATCCCCATTAATATTAGATGGTGGTAATCTTATTTGGAATAAAAAAGATACCGTAATATTAACAGAACGTATATTTGATGATAACGATGATTGGACAGAAGAGGAAATTATTGAGCAGTTAGAATGGGATTTAGATGTGAGCCGAGTTATTATTATTCCTGCTGAAGAAGGGGATGTACTAGCACACGCAGACGGAATGGTTAAATTTATTGATGAACATACAATGTTTATTAGTGATTTTTTAGGGGATCATGAATTTAGATATAGTGTTCAAGAGATTATTCAAGAACAAATGCCAGAAGCTGAATTTATAGTTGTTCCTTCATCATATACAGAGAAAGGACAATATGATCAAGAGATAGCATCAGCAAAAGGGTTGTATATAAATATGTTAGAATCATGTGATGCTCTTTATGTTCCTAAGTTTGGACTAGCTAAAGATGAGGAAGTTTTACGATATATTCAACAGTATACGGAGAAGCAAGTTATTCAAATTCATGTAGGAGAAATATCAACAATGGGAGGCGCAATGAATTGTTTAACGTGGTATTGTCCAAGCCATTTGTTACCTTCGAAAATGAGAAGATTGAAAAATCAGAATGAAGATTTTTCAATGAAGAAGATTTTTGATTGGTTTTAATAAATAAGTAATGAAAAGAAAATATATTCAAGGAGTATTGATATGTATACCATCGCTGAGTTTTCTCGGATTTGTAAAATGAGTACGCGGATGTTAAGACATTATGACAAAGAGGAGATATTAAAACCGGCATATGTGAATCCGGTTAATGGGTATAGGTATTATGAACAAGAGCAGCTGGAAGTAGCATTGAAAATAAAAAAGCTAAGGGAGTATAAATTTCCTCTTCCAAAAATTAAAATTGTTTTGCAGTCATCGGATCAAGATTCGTTTGTTCAACATATACAATCACAAATTATCGAGTTGTCTCATGAAGTGAAGCAAAATTTACAGGTTATTTCAGAAATGAATGAAATGGTAATGGTGAATAGTAGTCTAAATATTGCTCGCCATAGAAGTTACGATATATTAATGGGAATGAGGAACGAAGTAACGATAATTACTCAAAGAGTAAAAATAGATATAGATGATATAGATGATTATTTTTATGACTTATATGAAGAGGTACAAAAAAATAACTTTCAAATAGTCGGTTCGCCATCTGCAGTCTTTTATGATGAAGAATATATTCCAAGTAACAGTGATATTGAATTAAGAATCCCGGTTATGCAGGGGAATGATGAAGATGTAGTACAAGAATATGAAATGAAAAAACTAAGTCCACATCAAATCGTTACTACTATGCATTATGGAAGTTACGACTATATAGGTTACGCTTATATAGCGTTAGAAGAATGGGTTGAAAAAAATGGGTATGTAATAGTTAATTCGCCATATGAGGTTTATATAAAGGGACCTGAATGTGATTGTTTAGCAGAAGAGTATGTGACACAAATTTGTTTTTTAGTTACGAAAATAGAATGAGAATAAGGATTGACATTAACATTATGTCAATCCTTATTCTATGTACGAAAGCAATTTATCATAATAAAAAGGCGAAATAAAGAGTCACCTTATAAAGTTGCTACAAGTAAATGAAGATATTCCTGTTGACCTTAACACGATGTCAAAGTATAGACTGTACGTACATTCATATAAGGGGTGAACACGTATGAGAAATATAGAAAATAGTTTGTTTTATATGCCTGCGGAATGGGAGAAGCATGAAGGTACATGGCTCCAATGGCCACATGATAAAACACATAGAGGTGAAGGTTACAGAGCTAAGTTAGATGATATTTGGACATCGATGGCAAAGGAGCTTCATTATGGAGAAAATGTCTATATTGTTGTATGTGATGAAGAAGAAAAAATACATGTCCAATCGAAGTTAATGGAAGCTAATGTAAATATGGATAAAATTGATTTCTTAATTCAAGAAACTGATGATATTTGGATAAGAGATAACGGACCAATCTTTGTAACGGATAAGGAAGGGAATCGCTGCCTAACGCACTGGATATTTAATGGTTGGGGAAATAAATATCCGTACGAAAAAGACGCTAATATTCCGAATAAAATAAGTGAAATGTATCGCATTCCAAAAGTTGAATCTAGTGTCTGTCTAGAGGGCGGGGGAATTGAGATAAACGGAAACGGGACCTTAATGGCGGCGAAAACGTCTATTATAAATGAAAATCGAAATCCCACACTAAGTCAGAAAGAAATTGAAATGGAGTTAACGAAATATTTAGGAGTAACGAATTTTATATGGATAACTGGTATACGCGGAGAAGATAATTATGATGAAGATACGGATTATCATATTGATGGCGCGGCACGGTTTGTAAATGAAAATACGATACTGTATGAATATGATCCTTTCGATGAAGGAGAGCCATACCTTTTGGAGGCATACGAAAAGCATTATCAAGAATTGCGGCAAGCGAAAAATATAGATGGAAAGCCATTTCAGCTCATTCCAGTACCAGTAACAAGACAAGTGGTAAAAGAAGCAGATTGTAAAGGATCGTACTTGAACTTTTACATTGGTAATGAAGTCGTATTGGTACCTATATACGGTGATGAACATGATAAATTAGGGTTTCAAATCATTGAAGGTCAATTTCCAGGGAGAAGAATTGTCGGTATATATGTTAACGAATTGTATGCATACGGTGGCATGATTCACTGTGTGACGCAGCAGCATATAAAATAATTCAAATAAAAAGCATGCAGAGCATATACTCTGCATGCTTTTTATAATGTTGAAAACTCCTCAACAAGTTGAGTGAATTGTTTCAATGCACTTTCAATCGGTTCTGGCGTTGTTAAATCGACGCCAGCTTTTTTCAATAAGTTTAATGGGTAGTCTGAACTTCCACCTTTAAGGAATTCAATATAATTTTTCTGAGCATTCGGATCACCGCTTAATAGTTTATCAGCGATTTGAATGGCAGATGCGAATCCAGTTGCATATTTGTATACGTAAAACGGGCGATAGAAATGAGGGATTCTAGCCCATCCGTATTTTACTTCTTCATCAAATACAAGTGAATCACCGTTATATTCTTTAAATAGCTTTTCATAAATTTCACTGAAGACTTGTGCATTTAATGGTTTACCTTGTTCAGCCATTTCATGTGTGATTTTTTCAAATTCTGCAAACATGATTTGTGTAAAGAAAGTGCCTTTAAATTTCTCAATAAAATGGTTAACTAAATGGTTACGTACGTTCGTTTCTTTTGCTTCTTTTAATAAATAGTGAATTAATAACACTTCATTTACTGTTGAAGCGACTTCTGCGACAAAGATAGAATAATGTGCAGAAATTCTTGGTTGGTATCCATGTGAATAGTGCGTATGCATACCGTGTCCGCATTCATGAGTAAGAGTGAACAGGCTGTTTAAATCATCGTGATGATTTAAAAGAATGAAAGGGTGAACACCATATACACCAAAGTTATAAGCACCAGAACGTTTTCCTGGTGTTTCCCTTACGTCTATATATCGTTTATCTTTAAAACTTTTTAATGTTTCAATATATTCTTCTCCTAAAGGAGCTAGTGATGCAATCATAATGTCAAATGCTTCACTATATGGGATGTCTTGTTTTGCACCTTCTACTAAATCGACGCCTAAGTCGTATTGTCTTAGTTCATCTACGTTTAATTTTTTTTTTCGAATTTCATTGTATGTATGTAATGTTTGAATGTTTTTTTTCGTTGTATCAATAAGGTTTTCATATACTTCTTTCGGAACCATATCGCCAAATAATGATTTCTCTAGCGCTGATGGATAGTTTCTTAGCTTCGAAACGGTAACATTATTTTTAATAGCAGCGGATAAAGTAGATGCGATGGAATTCTTTAACTGAACATATGGTTTGTAATATGCTTTATAAGCTTCTTTACGCTTTTCACGATTCGTATCTTCTATTAACTTTGCATACATTCCGCGTGTTAAGTTCACTTTTTCTCCATCGTCAGTCGTCACTTCACCAAATAATATATCTGCATTGTTTAACATACCAAATGTGTGCTGTGGAGAAGAAAGAGCTTCACCCATCTGTGATAAAATTGCTTCTTGGTCCTTATTCAATACGTGTTTTTTATAACGATATAATTCAAATAAGTCTTCTTTATAATATTGTAAGCCTTCTGTTTCTTCTATGTAAGAATGTAATGTGCTTTCGTCTATGCTAAGTAAGAAGGGGGAAAAGAAAGATTTAGCTGCACTTACTTTTACGTGTAATTGTGATACTTTATCGACAAGAGATTGCGCGTCAGTATCGCGTGTATCAAGGTCAGATTGTAATCGTGCATAAGCGAACATTAAAGATATTATGCTAGAAATTTCTTCACTCTTCGTTAAATAAGCTAATAAACTATTGCCATCGTGAATATTGCCATTAAACTCGTGTAATTCTTTCGTTAATACTTCAATTTTATGAAAATCACTTTCCCAATCTTCAATTGTATGGTAAATGTCTGTTAAATCCCATTTTTCTATATCAGCTACTTGTAATCGATCTTTAAGTTCTGTCATAATCATTTCCTTTCTAAACATGTAGTTATATTTCTATATAACTATGAAATACAACAAATTGCAAAAAATCCCTGCTGAAAATTGAAAAGCCTTGCTAAAATAACAAGGCTTACATACTTATAGTGTAATTCCGAATTTTGAATGTAAAAGGTTTGTATATTGCATGTCTGTAACGGTTTCTTTCGTTTTTTTACCATTTTTCGCTACTGTAAGGCTATCTTTCGTTAAAGAGGCATGCCCATCTTCAGTTAGTTTTACAATAAGAGGTACTTTATTAAAGGGTGATCCTTCATGTTCAACGATAATTTTTTGTGCTGTATTTGCTTTTTCTTCATCCACTTCTTCTATATAAAATGCATAGCCTAACGTCCAATCATCAGCAGAAGATTGATCCAAGAACTCATTGTTTTTCCGCATCTCTAAAATGTAGTTTCCCTTTTCGGTCATTTCTTTACGAATACGATAATCTCCTGTAACAGAGTGAATGACTTCACCTGAGAAAGGGACAGGGGCAAGAGGTAAGTATGATCCGAATCCTACTTCAATTAAATAAAGTTCATTATGATGTGTTAAAACGGTTGCAATATGGCCAGAATCAACAGCCCATATGGAGTTTGTAGCGTTATAAACTGTTCCTGAAACGAGATGAACATCGAATCCAGAATCTTTCAGGAAGTAATACATAGTAGGATTGAGTTCATAACAAAGACCGCCACGGTTATTTACTAAAATTTTCTCTTTCAAATTTTCTTTTGATATTTCTTTAAAATTCTTTTCGAGAATATTTAAGTTTTCAAAAGGAACAGTTTGTGCCATTGCGTACATAATGTTAGATAAATCTTCAAATGAAACTGTGTCTTTTTCTTCTATATATAATCGTGCGAAAAATTGTTTTTGAAAGTCTGTCATAGAAATCCCTCCGTTATGTTTTTATAGGTAAATTGTAAACAATCTTGAATAGGATGTGAAATTAAAACTACGTTGAATATTTGAAGTGAGATTAAAAATAATGTGGGAGAGTGAGAGATTGCTACTTTACTAACGGTGGAACGAATATTATAATAATTCTGATAAACTATGCAAACGCTTTCTTAGAAGGGGATGGTGTACAGATGTTTAAAAGAGTAACAATAGTCGGATTGTCAGTTGTTATGTTTTTACCTAGTATATATGAGGGGAGTAAAGCATATGCAGATACAGTTAACAATGGAACGTTAATGCAGTATTTTGAGTGGTATGCTCCGAATGATGGGGATCATTGGAATCGTTTGCGTACTGATGCTGAAAATTTAGCGCAAAAAGGAATTACATCTGTTTGGATACCACCTGCATATAAAGGAACTACGCAAAATGACGTAGGATATGGAGCATATGATTTATATGATTTGGGGGAATTCAATCAAAAGGGAACAGTGCGGACGAAATATGGGACGAAAGCACAATTGAAGTCTGCAATTGACGCTTTACATAAGAAAAACATCGATGTATACGGTGATGTAGTTATGAATCATAAAGGTGGGGCTGATTATACAGAAACTGTCACAGCAGTTGAGGTAGACCCAAGCAATCGAAATGTTGAAGTATCAGGTGATTATGAAATTAGTGCGTGGACAGGCTTTAACTTTCCAGGGCGTGGAGATTCTTATTCTAATTTCAAATGGAAATGGTATCATTTTGACGGAACAGATTGGGATGAAGGAAAGAAATTAAACCGAATTTATAAATTTAGGGGCATAGGTAAAGCGTGGGACTGGGAAGTGTCTAGCGAGAAAGGGAATTATGATTATTTGATGTACGCGGATCTTGATTTTGATCATCCAGATGTTGCGAATGAAATGAAAAAATGGGGAACGTGGTATGCGAAGGAATTAAATTTAGATGGGTTTCGTTTAGATGCTGTTAAACATATTGACCATGAATATTTGCGCGATTGGGTAAATCATGTTAGACAGCAAACGGGGAAAGAAATGTTTACAGTAGCTGAATATTGGCAAAATGATATCCAGACTTTAAATAATTATTTAGCGAAAGTCAATTATAATCAATCTGTGTTCGATGCACCACTGCATTATAATTTTCATTATGCTTCAACAGGAAATGGGAATTATGATATGAGAAATATTTTAAAAGGAACGGTAGTTGCGAATCATCCTACACTTGCGGTTACTCTAGTTGAAAATCATGATTCACAGCCTGGTCAGTCATTGGAATCTGTAGTGAGCCCTTGGTTCAAACCGTTGGCATATGCATTTATTTTAACGCGTGCAGAGGGATATCCTTCTGTTTTCTATGGTGATTACTATGGTACAAAAGGAAATAGTAACTATGAAATTCCAGCGTTAAAGGACAAAATTGATCCGATTTTGACGGCACGAAAAAACTTTGCATATGGTACGCAGCGGGATTATTTTGATCATCCAGATGTAATTGGCTGGACAAGAGAAGGTGATAGTGTACATGCTAATTCTGGTTTAGCCACATTAATCTCTGATGGACCAGGAGGGTCAAAGTGGATGGATGTTGGGAAGAATAACGCAGGGGAAGTATGGTACGATATTACGGGTAATCAAACAAATACTGTAACAATTAATAAGGATGGTTGGGGACAATTCCAAGTAAGTGGAGGATCAGTTTCCATATATGTTCAGCAGTAATTTGGTGATGAAAAAGAAGAGGTAGACTGAAATATAAGTCTACCTCTTCTTTTTATATTGTGCATATTTATCCCGCTATTTGTGGTCAGTCCGATTGGTGAGGGCTTATTAAAGTTTCACTTTATTTTTCCTGAATCTTTATTGTAATAAAAGAGTTAGTCGACCTTTATAACAACAAGAGAGGCATTGGAATATATAATGTCACCCGTGGCTTCTCTTATTCGTACTCGAAGAACATCCCCTTGATTTAAAGGTAGTAAATCAGTTCTGGCGGATGTAGCTCTCACCCCAGAAGCACCACCAACTCGCGTTTCAATTGCGAATTGAATGGAATCGTTTATTGTAAGATTTAATATACTAGACGATATAGCTTGTATTACAAATACAATTGAAAAGGATACAGAGTACACGCCAGTGGTATCAATTGTAATAGAATTATTTAATGGATTTAGGGTAGTTCCACTAGCAGGTCCTGGAATGGTAAAATTAATATTTGTATTAACTACTGCTGAAAAACCGATTCCTACTTCAGAAGTTATTGTTCCAAATATGGGAAGAATCCCTAAACCGGTTGCGCCAGTAGGACCAGTTATTCCGATTCCGGTAGAACCTGTAACCCCAGTAGGACCAGTTATTCCGATTCCGGTAGGACCTGTACCCCCAGTAGGACCAGTTATTCCGATTCCGGTAGGACCTGTACCCCCAGTAGGACCAGTTATTCCGATTCCGGTAGGACCTGTACCCCCAGTAGGACCAGTTATTCCAATTCCGGTAAAACCTGTCGCACCGGTAGGACCTGTGATTCCAGTAGGTCCGGTGGGTAATGTAAATGGTGGAATTGATGGTAGTGTGGGACCGATTAAATTTGGTTCTAGAGCAGTTCCATGTAAAATACTATATTCTTCACTCATATAGTAAACCTCCTATTATTGCTTGTCATAATTATTAAATGTATCAGGGGAAGGAAATGACATTCGCAATAGCGGAGGCGCTTCTTATAATTTCTCCTCAGCGAATATAGGTCTAATTTAAGAAATATTGAAGTGTAGAGTTGCGTACTACTGAAGTATGGCACCTTTACTTCTCACGTAACATATAGTATGATGATTTCAATAAATTAGATTTCAATGACTATAATATAAATTAATGAGAGGTGCTTTTTGTGAGTGCGGTAGGTATTAAATAGGAAAAATTTAATGAAATAAATCGGATAAGACCAGGGGATTTTTATGTACATCATACCCCTAATTTTGTCATGCATTTATTTCAAAACCTATGAAGATACCTACAATACTTTATAAAGCGTGTAATAAGGGACTGCCATCTATTTTTATGGCTTATTTCCTCATACGTTATTACACATGCCTTGTAAATGTAAAAGCTGCGGTATCCCCGCAGCTTTTTTGTATATATTTTTAATGTATAAAAATGGTAATTAAATAATGTAGAGCTCATTGGAATCTAATGAGTAGGTATCTTCATTTATGATAAAAATCAATCATAGTGAGGAGAAACAAAATGAATACGATGACTTTTGAAAAGTTACAATATAACGAATTAAAGGATATAGTGAAATCTTATTGTGTAAGTGGATTAGGTAAGGAATTAGTAAACAAATTAGAGCCGAGTACGAGTATAAAAGTAGTGAGAAATCGCTTGAATGAAACGACAGAAGCACGAGCTATATTAGATGCAGAAGGGCATGTTCCTTTCTTCGGCATTTCTAATATTGCTAGTACAATTCAAAAATTAGAAAAAGGAATGATTTTAGATCCAGAAGAATTAGTAAGTGTTTCAGACTTTTTACGTGGGTGTAGAAAGATTAAAAAGTTTATGTTAGATAAAGAATTTTTTGCACCAGTATTAGCTTCTTATGCAAATTCAATGACTGAATATAAAAGTATTGAAGAGGAAATTAACTTTTCAATTAAAGGAAATAGTATTGATGTAGCTGCAAGTAAAGAGTTAAAACGAATTCGAAATAATATCGATTCTGTAGATGGGAAAATAAAAGAACGTTTAACGAAGTTTTTAAATAGTAGTGCAAATAAGAAATTCATTCAGGAATTCTTTATTAGTAAAAAGGATGACCGTTATACGATTCCAATTAAATCTTCCTATAAAAATCAAGTTGCTGGAAGTATTATTGAAGCCTCGGCAAAAGGTTCTACTGTATTTATAGAACCGCATACGGTTACGAAATTGAATGCAGAATTAGCAGGTTTGAAAGCAGAAGAAGCGGTTGAAGAGTATCAGATTTTAGCGACTTTATCAGGAATGGTGTTAGAAAACATATATAGTATAAAGATTAACATGGAGCTAATTAGTCAGTATGATATGGTATTTGCGAAAGCGAAGTTTAGTAAATCGATTGATGGAATAGAACCGAAGTTAAACGATCATGGCTACATTCATTTAGTGAATTGTAAGCATCCGCTTTTAACAGGGCAAGTTGTACCGTTACATTTTAAAATTGGTCAAGAGTATCGTAGTTTAATTATTACAGGGCCGAATGCGGGCGGAAAGACAATTGTGTTAAAAACGATTGGATTGTTAACATTAGCTACAATGTCAGGTCTTCATATTGCAGGAGATAAAGGTACAGAAATCGCTATTTTCGAAAATGTATTCGTAGATATTGGTGATAATCAAAGTATTGAAAATGCACTAAGTACATTTTCGTCTCATATGAAAAATCTTTCTGAGATTATGAGGATGTCAAATAATAATACGTTACTTTTATTTGATGAAATAGGGAGCGGTACAGAACCAAATGAAGGTGCAGCACTTGCAATTTCTATTTTAGAAGAGTTGTACTTTGCGGGATGTATTACCGTTGCGAGTACGCATTACGGAGAAATTAAACGATTCTCAGAAATGCATGATGACTTTATGAATGCAGCGATGCAGTTTAATAGTGAAACGCTAGAGCCGCTTTATAAATTAGTTATCGGAAAATCAGGAGAAAGTAATGCACTTTGGATTGCGAATAAAATGAGCGTAAAAGAACATGTACTGAAAAGAGCGAAAGAGTATATGGGAAATAAAGAGTACGCTTTAGAAAAAGTGAATGAAAGTAAAATTAGAAAACCGAAATTTGTACAAGAAAAAAGAGAATCTCATTATGAGTACAAAATCGGCGATCGTGTTAATTTATTGGATCATGATGATTTTGGTATCATCTATAAGGAAAAAGATAATTTTTATAACGTTGTTGTATATTATAACGGTGAATTCGTTGAAGTAAATGTAAAACGTATTACTTTAGAAGTAGCAGCGAAGGAGTTATATCCAGAAGGATACGATTTAAATACACTATTTGTTGATTATAAAGAAAGAAAAATGCAACACGATATTGAGCGCGGATCGAAAAAAGCACTGCGTAAAATTCAAAAAGAAATAAGAAAGAATAGAGGATAAGTTAAAATGGTAACGATTAGACAAGAACAAAAAAATGATTATAGAAAAACAGAAGAAGTCATAAAAGAAGCATTTTTAAAGGAAGAATTTAGTGATAAAACAGAACATGAACTTGTAAAACGTATTAGAGAATGTGACGCGTTTGTTCCAGAGTTATCAATTGTTGCGGTAGATGAAGATATAGTTGGTCACATTATGTTATCGAAAATTACAATAGAACAAGATGGAACTTCTGTAGAATCGTTAGCACTTGCACCAGTTTCAGTTGCTAGGGGTCATCAGAAAAAAGGAATTGGTGGAAACCTGATTGTAGCTGCATTAGAAAAAGCGAAAGAACTTGGATACGGATCAGTTGTAGTATTGGGACATCCAGAGTACTACCCGAAATTTGGTTTTAAGAAAGCAAGTGAGTGGAATATAAAAGCACCGTTTGAAGTGCCTGAAGAGGTATTTATGATAATGGAATTAACAGAAAATTCTCTTCGAGGTGTAGAAGGAATTGTACAATATTCGAGTGCTTTTGCTGAGTAGGAGTAACGGTTAAGAAATGTAATCATAAAAGATGCTATCTTTTTGTATGGATATACAGAAAGATAGCTTTTTTTATTAAGCGGATCTACTGACGTATATTTTGCTCAATGAATAATTGAGGTGGTAAAATTGATATAGAAACGTAAAGGGAGAGAATGAAATGAATAAGCGAGAAACAGATAGCAATGAGAATGCAGTTACGTTATATGTTACAAGACACGGTAAAACAATATTAAATACGAATCATCGCGCGCAAGGTTGGGCTGATTCTCCATTAGTAGAAAAAGGTGTTGAAGTTGCCACAAATTTAGGAACAGGATTAAAAGATATTCATTTTATGAATGCGTATAGTAGTGATAGCGGCCGAGCGATTGAAACTGCTAATTTAGTATTAAAATATAGTGAGCAATCAAAATTAAAACTTGAGCAAAGAAAAGATTTGCGAGAATTAAATTTCGGTATTTTTGAAGGTGAAAAACTTGAGAATATGTGGGATGTGGTTGGAAAAGCTGCAGGCGTTGCATCACCAGAAGAACTTATGAAGTTTTCTATTCAAGAAGTGATTAATCTTATTAGAGTAGCAGATCCTACAAAACAGGCGGAAGATTGGGAATTATTTTCTACTCGTATAAAAGCTGAGATAGATAAAATTAGTGAAGAAGCTGCTGGAAATGGTGGCGGTAACGTTTTAGTTGTCGTTCATGGGCTTTTGATTACTACCTTAATAGAAATGTTAGACAGTAGCAAAACAAAACTTGGGGTGGAAAATGCTAGTGTGACGAAGATTGTATACCAAGATGGAACATATACAGTCGAGTCGGTTGGAGATATGAGTTATGTTGCAAAAGGGAAAGAAAGTGTGGAAATATAATTAAATCTCAAATAGAAATAAGAAAAGGAAGGTAGAGAAATCTAGCTTCCTTTTCATTTTGTGAATTATGGGATTAATAAAATCTTCCCTGTGCTTTTACGGCTCTCTAATAATTCATGAGCAAGAGCACCGTCTTGTAAAGAGAATGTAGTAGGATTTGAAATGTTTAATTTTCCAGTTGCGATCCAATCGAATAATTGAGTAGATCGTTTTTTACGTTCTTCATAAGTGGTAAGAACGTTCCAAAGGTCTCCGCCAGTTAAAGTTTTTGAAGTATCCATAAGCATACGTGGATCAACTGGAGCAGGATTACCACCAGCCATTCCGTAAAATACGACAGTACCGCCAATTTTAGTAGCGTTAAAACTTTCCTCTAATGTAGAACCTACTGATTCATATACAAGATTTACTCCAGTTCCATTAGTCATTTCAAGTACTTTCGTATGCCATTCGTCGTTATATAAAAATACGTGATCGGCACCAGCTAATGTAGCTATCTTTGCTTTTTCTTTTGATGATGTAAGACCAATTACTGTTCCGCCCTGTAGTTTAATCATTTGAATAAGAAGTTGACCGACGCCACCAGCTGCAGCGTGTACTAAAGCTATATCACCTTGTTTTAGTTGATAGCTATCTTGCGTTAAATAATGTGCAGTTAATCCTTGTAATAAGACAGAAGCGGCTGTTTCAAAAGAAATAGAATCTGGTAGTGGGATTACTTTTTCAGATGGAACGGCAACTAGTTCTGCATTTGCAAATGGGACGTCCGCAAATGCAATACGGTCTCCTAGGTTGATAGTAGTAACGTCAGCTCCTACTTTTTCAACAATTCCAGCTCCTTCATAACCTAATACATAAGGCGGATTGCCAGCAAGATGATAATCGCCGCGGCGTCTATAAATATCAGCGAAGTTTAATCCGATTGCTTTCGTGCGGACAAGAATTTCATTTGGACTTATGATTGGATCGTGTATTTCTTTATAGTGTAGAACATTAGCGTCTCCGAATGTTTCGAAACAAAGTGCTTTCATATGGAATACCTCCATTTATATTGTTTATAGATGTTCTTTATCATACAATACAAATATCAATAGACAAAGAGGATTATTTCGATGGAATCAATCGGAAATATCGATTGAAAAGAGGGATGATAAATGGAAATAAAACAGTTAATTACATTTAAAGTAGCGGCACATACTTTGAACTTTACACAAACTGCGAAGAAATTAAACTTTGCTCAATCGAGCGTGACAGCGCAAATTAAAACGTTAGAAGCTGAGCTTGGTACACCGTTATTTGAAAGATTAGGAAAACGTCTTTTCTTAACTGAAGCAGGTAGGAAGTTTCAACTATATGCCGACAAGATGATTGTACTCAGTAACGAAGCGAAAATGGCTGTGAAAGATGATGAAGAAATAGCAGGTACGTTAATAATTGGTGCACAAGAAAGTCAATGTACATACAGACTGCCTTCTATATTAAAGAAGTTTAAAGCACAATTTCCTCAAATAAAACTTATATTTAAACCAGCACACTCCAATAAAGATGCGAAGGAACAATTGATGGAGGGGAAAGTAGATCTTGCATTTATTTTGGACGAATGTAAAACAGAAGATGTTTTACATGTGGAACCACTTATGAAAGAAGAATTAAAAGTAGTAGCTGCTCCTACGCATCGTTTACTTGAACAACCTTCAGTTTCTATAAAAGATTTAGAGAGTGAAACACTTTTACTAACAGAATTAGGCTGCTCGTATCGGACTTTATTTGAAGAGCTATTTCGCGGGGAAGATGTATATCCAGCAAATAAAATTGAATTTGTTAGTGTTGAAGCAATTAAACAATGTGTTATTGCAGATTTAGGTATAGCCGTTTTACCAGCGATAGTAGTAGAAAAAGATATACGGGAAGGGACGTTAAAGGAGTTAATGTTAAACGAAACAATATCTCCAATTTATACACAAATTGCTTGGCATAAAGATAAATGGATGACAGCACCACTGCAGCAATTTATTGATGTAACGAGGGAGTTTTTTGTAACGAATTAAGTGGAGAAATATTTATTTTATATAAAAGAAAAAATGGCAATTTTGTATAAAGAACCGATGCTTGAATATAACAAGTATCGGTTCTTTTATGTTTTAAATATAGAATGCTATAAAATGTGTATTTCTCAACTTTTTTTCTTACAAGGATAAGTAAAATTCTTCGTATATTCCAATAATCATAAGGGAATTTACAACGTTTATTCGTTTCTGTAAGATGCCTCTAGGAAGCGTGAAAGGAGGACTTACATAGCAGTATAGCTTGTCTTTAGTATACGTACTTATTGTGAGGAGGAATTTAAAATGTTTAAAAAGTTAATGAAAGTATGCGTGTTAAGTGCGGCAAGTATAGGTGTATTATTTAGTTTTCAAGGAAGTACATTTGCAGCTACTGATTTAAGTAGTTATTATGACGGGAAAAATCCAGCAACAACGAAAGTATACGGGGGAAGTACGACGTGTGATGCAGATGGATTTAATGCAAAATCTACAGCTGTATATGAAGGTAGTAAAAAAGTAGGGACAGTGTATTTACGTTACAGTAATAAATGTCATGCAGCATGGGCTAAGTTTGTTTTAGATCAACCAGCACCAGCTGTTTCGGGAGGAGTCTACGCGTACGCTGTTGTGAATAAATACAAAAATGGTGTATTCCAAAAATCAGTTACTTCTAATCAGGGGAACGGCACAATAAAAACAGGTCAAACGAGCACTTATACAGGAATGGTATTTGATTTAACTGCTGATTTCGGATACACAGCAGATGCTGAAGCAGTTACGTTTAATAACGGTTACGGGAAAACAGCACGTTATTAATAAAGGAGTGAAATGATATGAAACTTTTAAAAAAGACGAGTGCATGTTTATTGCTATCTTTACTCGTTGTAACTAGTATGTTTAGCACGACTAATAGCGATAAAGCATACGCAGAAGACCATTCATATGATGGGAAAAGTCCTTATTATAACAGCTGTGATCAATCTGCAGTAACGAAAGAAAAGAAGTGGATTGATTCAAATTCTTATGTGGAATTAAAATTTAGCACGACGTGTAAGACAGCGTGGGCAAAAGTTACTGTAACTCGTCCAGCAGTTTATAATAACGAAGCTGATGCAAGGATTGTTAGAAAAACAGATGGAAAGGCATACACTTGTGGAAGTGCTGGAGGAAATGGTGTTGTAAATAAAGGGCAAACATCATGCTATACGCCAATGGTATATGACTTAGATCCAAGAAAGGCGCAAGCGCAGGGGAAACATGCCATTCCGAATAGCGATGCTTATAATTATGCGGAGACAATTTGGTATTAATACGATTATACATGTTTTAAGAGCTGTTATTTGATATAAAAATGAAAGAGCCTTACTGCATTTTATTGTGGTAAGGTTCTTTAAAATTGTTTAATAGATTAAGTACATCCATTTACAAAGGTCTCTATATAATCGCTTTTAAGTATGGCCATAATAATTTCATCTGAGTATGTATCGTTATAAAATAAAGATTGACGTAAGGTTCCTTCTTTTACAAAACCAACTTTTTCATAAGCTTTAATTCCGCGTAAATTATGGCTAAATACTTCTAACTGTAAACGATTTAATGATAGTTGTTCAAAAGCAAAAATTAAAACTATTTTAATAGCTTCAGTTCCATAGCCTTGTCCTGTTAATGCTATTGAAAGCATTGATATTCTGAATCCTGCTCTTTTGTTCTCCTCATCGATATCTAAAATCGACAACTCTCCAATCATCTCGTCAGTACTTTGTAAACAAATAGCGAAATCATAGCGACTTGAATCATTATTTATATGATCTATATGTTTCGTAATTTGCTCCAATGAAAAAGTGGACTTAGTTCCAGTCATATATCTTATTTCATCATCCATTGTACTTTCTAATATAATAGGAGCATCTAGCTGACAAAGAGGCCTTAAATAAATTCTTTCGCTCTCTAATCTCATTATAATTTTCTCCTTTAGTTAGTAATTGAATGTATAAATACTTAAATTTTCTTCAATGAGTTACATAAAAAATATGAATCTTAATTCGATGTTACATGAATTTTATAATGGCATGGTATACCTAAAACAAATAATAAATGTTTTATACACAACAAAATGTATCAACGAGTTTTTTGATCATACTATTATTCTTGCTGCTCATTCCGCTTTTAAATGAACACGAATGTATTAACTAAGGTCTGTATCAGGAGGAGTATATCCAAGGTGCCTAGCCATTGATACAATTTGTCCTTTATGATGAAACTCATGAGTCTCTGTATGAGTTAAAAGCCATAGCGGAGTTGTACTCCAAGGCTCTTTTTGCCACTTTACTTCATTTGCAATATTTTCGAGCCAACGGTCATTGTATTCATCTAAAAAACATTGTACAGTCTCATCTACTAATTTAAATCTAGCACGGACTTTCGCGACATCTGCATGCTCAATTTCGTAATCGCTAGCAAATGAAAAGTCTGCTCTTTTTTGCTTGAATGCGAATGATCCAAGCCAGTATCGATAGCAATCGGCTACATGAATATGTGTCTTTATAATGCTACCGCTCCCGAAATTCGGAACAGTGCTATGTAATTTTTCTAGTGGGATTTCTTCCAAAAACGAAAATAGAGTTTCTCTTGTAGAGCCAATAAGATTATATTGTTGTTTTAAAATATGTAACATGCAAGTACACTCCTCTTTTATTTACATAGTAAGTAATTCTATATTTACGAGGAGTGAACCTTTTTATTATTTTTAATAAGCATATTAGATGTATTTCTTATTTGTTTCTGATAGATTAAACAAGGTGAAACTTTAATAAGTTGAACATTCTTAGTTCATAATAAATTGTACATCAAGAAGGGGAACGATAACATGAATAGACTAGTGGGTTTAAAACAATTTGAAATAACGCGCGGGGCGTTACTTAAATTTATGGAAACGTTAGATGATAAAACTGCGGATACGCAGCCAGAGGGTTTTAACAATACAATTCGTTGGCATATCGGTCACGTGTTAACAGCAGCAGAAGTTTTCATGTTTGGAAAAGAATTCAAACAATTACCAACTGAATATCCAGGTATGTTTGGGTATGGATCACGACCATCTAAATGGAAAACAGAAGGACCATCGTTAGAAATGTTAACGGCTCAATTAAAAGAACAAGCAAAACGTATTAACGAAATTCCAGCAGAAGCATTTGAAAATAAACTGCCAGAGCCATTCCTAGGATTGGAAACAGTAGGGGAGCTTTACGGTATGATGCTTTATCATGAAGCTGATCATATTGGGCAAATGAAAGCGATGGAACGTATTATTAAAGCTCTTTAGTCTTAATTGCATATAACAAGCAATACAGGTGTAATGTTAAATAATATATACAAAAAAGGTAGATAAATTATTATCTACCTTTTTTGTATAACTTCTTGAAGGATTAGGGATTATCATCGTGATGCTGATGAAGAAGGATAAGAGAATTTTATAATTTTTATGTTGTGATTATTAATTATAGTATTCCTAAATATGGAATATACGTATAATGATAGAGAAGAACTAGAAATAGGGGTGAATACTATGATTACATTAGAGCAAAAGTTGGAGCAATATAAACATACATATGTACAGTTAAAGGGAGAACTAAAATGGAAAACGAGTGATTCTCGAACAGGAATGATGATTGCTGCTATGTATGCAGGTAGTGATAAATTGTTTGATCTCGGACGTTTTTTAGAAATTAGTAGTTATATTAAGAATCAGGTAGGGATGTTTTCATACTTAAAGTCTTATCATCGTTTTGTAGTGGCCGCAACATTAGATATTCACTTTACAGATTACAAGGAAGCTTTTCGGACGTTTTTAGATTTATATGAACAATTGGTCACTGGTGGCTTTAGCCGGAGTATATTTACTTATCTCGCAGCAGCTGTGCTTTTAACAGAAGAAAATGAACAGCATGGCACACATATTCAGCGTTCGATGCAAGTATATAAACGCATGAAAAAGGATCACCTCTTTCTTACAAGTACAAATGATTATCCGCTCGCAGTTTTATTAGCAGGACAATCAGAGCATGTAGAAACACTTATGGACCGAGTGGAACGTCTTTATCAGAAACTAGCGACAGCTGGTTTGCGTAAAGGGAATGATCTTCAATTTTTGAGTCATATTCTTTCACTAAAGAAGGATGTCAGGGAAGAACTATTAGTTGCAAAATGCACAAATATATGGAATTTGTTAAAGCAAGAAAAGGTAAAAGTAAAACAGATGCATTACCCAGCTATCGGGCTACTAGCGTTACTCGAGGATGGAGAAAAAGAGATTCATTCTATTCGAGCATTTATTGAAAAATTGCAGGGGGATAAATTGTTCCGTTGGCATACAGATACAAATATTCTTATTGCTATTCAATTGTTCGTAAGTCAGAAAGGTGAGGAAAGTAAAGCTACCAACACAGGTTTACAAACTATGATAGAAGTCCTCATACAAGCACAACAGGCAGCCATGATGGCAACGATTGCCGCTTCATCTGCAGCAACATCTTCAGCTAGTAGTAGTTCATAATGTGCAACTGCTTATGCTCTTGTAAATTATAACTCCTTTGATAAGGTCGGTTTAAAAAATATTACTAAAAAAAGCCCATCACTCTCTAATGAGTGATGGGCTAACTGTTTTTACATAATCAGCATTATCTTTTTGATTCCTTCAAATGTTTGAGCTGCGTAACAATCATAATGCTAATAACAACGAGTAAAAACCATGAACTAATTTTGCTTAAGTGAACGAGACTCCATGCTTCCCGTTGATTTGGATATTGCCATGCTCCGAAAAATGTTGCGATGTTCTCTGCAATCCAAATGAAAAATCCGATAAGGAAAAAGGAGAGAACGAGTGGCATTTTATATGTAACGCCTTGTAATGAAAATTGTACAAATGTGCGAGAGAAAACAATGAATAGTAGTAAAGTAAAAAAATAGTTTGCTATTTAAAAAAGGTGGGGATATAATATCTAAATGAAAATGATAATTATTATCAATAATAATTATAAATAAAAAATAATTACAAAAAACAACTGAATATAAAGGATGAAATGAAACATGTTACATAAGTCTACTGTACATGCTGGTAATAACCGCTGGATACATATTAAGTTCATATGTTTCATGAGCTTAACAATTTTATGTTTAATTGGATCTATATTTTTAGCCATTTCATTTGGTGCAAAGGATATTCATTTACAAACGGTGTGGACAGCGGTTTTGGATTACAATCCGAAATTAACGCAGCACCAAATTATTTATGAATTAAGGCTCCCGAGAGTAATTGGAGCAGCAGTTGTAGGGGCAGCTTTTGCGGTCGCTGGTGCTGTTATGCAAGGTGTAACACGAAATCCTTTAGCTGATGCAGGTGTACTCGGAATAAATGCAGGTGCGATGTTTGTAGTAGCACTTAGTTTTGCTTTTTTCCCACATATGCCGTATTCCTATTTAATGATTGTTTCCTTTATTGGAGCAGTCTTAAGTACAGTACTTATTTTTGTTATTGGATCAGCAACATCAGGCGGGTTAACACCAATGAGGTTAACGATTGCTGGAGCGGTTATGGCAGCGCTTTTACATTCATTAAGTTCAGGTGTTGCGATTTATTATGATTTAAGCCAGGATTTAGCGTTTTGGTATGCTGGTGGTGTTGCAGGGGTTAAGTGGGAACACTTGAAATTTTTAGTCCCTATTATTCTTATAACGATTATTTTTGCAATAGTGTTAGGGCGATCTATTTCACTCATATCAATGGGGGATGATGTTGCTACAAATTTAGGAGTGAAAACGAACCGAACGAGAATACTAGGGATGATTATAGTAGTTATTCTGGCAGGTGTTTCTGTTTCAGCTGTTGGTTCTATTGGATTTGTAGGATTAGTTATCCCGCACATTGCTAGAAAATTAGTTGGTGTTAATTATAGACTCATTATTCCTATGTCAGCATTATTAGGAGCTATGTTATTAGTTGTAGCTGACCTAGGAGCAAGAACAGTAAATCCTCCTAAGGAACTTGCGATAGGGATTATGGTAGCTCTTGTTGGAGTTCCGTTCTTCCTCTATATAGCACGTAAAGTTGGGAGGGAGCTATAAGTGAAAGATCTTTTTAACACGGATAAAAAGAGAACTATTACTGTAACTACAATATTCGGATGTATAAGTATCGCTGTAATTTTAATTAGTCTAAATACAGGGACACTGAGTATAGAGCCACTTAGAGTAATTGAAACACTTTTGGGTTATGGTGATTTTGAGAGTGCAACCGTGCTATATGATTATCGTATGCCAAGAATAATAATCACGATGTTAGCCGGTATTGGTCTTGGTATTTCCGGTGCGATTTTGCAAGGGTTATCACGTAATGCACTTGCAGATCCTGGTATTTTAGGATTGCATTCAGGTGCATCTTTCGGTCTTATCGTATTTGTTACTCTCTTTCATTCTATTAATGAGAGTGCATCCATTTTAATACCGTTATTTACATTTGGCGGAGGAGTATTAGCTGCATCTCTTATTATTTTACTTGCGAGTGATCGGTCAAAAGGTTTACTTCCCATTAGACTTATTCTCGTTGGTATTGCAGTTTCAGCTGGCTTTAGTGCAATTTCGTTATTTTTCTCTCTCAAGTTAAATGATGAGACGTATACATTCGCTTCTAGATGGCTAGTTGGTAACGTGTGGGGAAGGGATTGGATTCATGTCCTTGCATTATTACCTTGGATTTTCATACTAACCCCTTATGCATGGCTAAAATCTAAAACGTTAAATGCATTGTCACTAGGTGATAGTGTAGCAGCAGGACTTGGTGTTTCTGTTCAAAAAGAACGGTTATTACTTTTAGCTACAGCGGTTGGACTATCTTGCGCAAGTGTATCGATGGCAGGAGGAATTGGTTTTATCGGTTTAGTTGCTCCGCATATCGCAAGGAAGTTAGTAGGTACTACATATCAACACTTTCTTCCTTTAGCTGGCATTATCGGAATGATTATTTTAGTGCTAGCAGATACGATAGGTCGTTCTATATTTGAGCCAAACTCTATTCCAGCTGGTGTAGTAGTGGCAGCTTTAGGAGCACCGTATTTTCTTTATTTACTTACAAAAACAAAATAAATACTTCAAAGAGGAGAACATATGAAAAAGAAACTTACTATTTTATTTAGCATGATGTGTATTTTATTATTAGCAGCATGTGGTCAAACGAAAGCTAATGAAGAGGCAACGAAAAAAACGGAAAAAAGTAATGACCCAAAAATTGCTTCAATGTCTATTCATTTAACAAATGATTTACTTGCATTAGGAATTACACCAGTAGGTTCTGTTATTGGTGGAGATTTAAAAGATTTCTTACCGCACGCTAAAGAGAAGTTGAAAGATACGAAGGAGCTTGGTGTTGTAACAGATCCGAATATGGAAGCGTTACTTCAATTAAAGCCAACTGACATTTATATTGATGAAAAATATGCTGGTAAAGATGTAGCGAAATACGAAAAAATTGCAAAAACACATTCTTTCAATTTAGATGAAGGTACGTGGAGAGATCATTTAAAACAAGTTGGTAAACTTGTAAACCGTGAGAAAGAAGCAGATAAATATATTCAAGATTACGAAGAGCAGTCAAAACGAGTAAAAAGTTTAATAGATAAAGAGCTAGGTAATAACGAAAAAGTAATGGCAATTCGCGTTACTGCAAAAGAATTACGTGTATTTAGTACAAAAAGACCGATGGGACCAATTTTATTCCAAGACTTAGGGTTACAGCCTGCAAATGGTGTAGAGAAAATTGATGGAAACCGTCCTTTCGAAGTCATTTCACAAGAAGTATTACCTGACTTTGATGCAGATGCGATTTTCGTTGTTGTAAATAGAGATGATAAAGCAAAAGCAGCATTTAAACAACTTCAAGAAACACCAATTTGGAAAGACTTAAAAGCAGTTAAAGGCAAGCACGTATACATTATCAATGATCAACCATGGCTGGACTATTCTGCTTTAGGAAACAAAATGGCAATGGATGAAGCGGAGAAAATGTTTACGAAATAATATAGTTTTGTTATTAGGAAAGGCCCTCTAAATTTGGAGGGCCTTTCTGTTATTGTTAGAATAAATAAAAAATTATACAATGAAGTTAATTCAATATGGAGGAGATGTGCCAATGTCAGCGCTTATTGTAAGTATCCCGTTTATGAAACGAGGGGGTAAATAGGCTCGAATAATTATCCCCGTTATTTAATAAAGGGGGAGTTTGAAATGACGATGAATCTTTTTCAAAATAAAACGATTAAATTATCAGCTATGAGAGAAAAAGATGTTGAAGTGATGGCTATGTGGCAAGAGGATAGTGAGTATTTAAGAAATGTTGATACAGATGTAGCATTCCCGCAATCTTTAAATGAAATAGCAAGTGATGGGCTATTAAAAGGACGGAGATCGAATAGTGTTTCTTTCATGGTAAGGACAGTTCAAGAAGATCGCTTAATTGGTTTTGTGGCGCTTCATGGTATAGAGTGGAATAACAGAACAGGTTTATTAGCTATTGGTATAGGAGATGCGAATGATAGAGGAAAAGGATATGGGAAAGAAACAATACATCTTATTCTAAAGTATGCTTTCTATGAATTGAATTTACACCGCATCGGTCTCGATGTTATTTCGTATAATAAACCTGCCATTGCATTGTATAAAAAGATGGGTTTTCAAATGGAAGGCTGTATGAGAGAAGCGGTTCAAAGAGATGGGAAGTGTTTTGACCGTATGATTATGGGGATATTGCGGGATGAATGGATAGAGCTGCAAGGTTAGAAAGTACATTCTAAATTATATATGTAGTATGCAGGAGATATAATGGTAATTGGCGAAAATTTACAGTGTACTGATTGAATTTATAAGGAGTCATGCAAAATGAATTTGGAAAAGGCAAAACCAGTAAATGAAGAGGTCGCCGAATTAAAAGAACTTATTAAAGAGTTACACGGAAGTGTGCACCAACTTCAAAGTGAGGTGCAGCAACTAAGGCACGAAAGACCAGTTGTTGAAGTTAGAAAAGGTGTTCAACTATCACCAACAATTGTCGGACAAATTGGTGGTATGATTTTAGGTGGATTAGCAATTATCGGTATATTTTGGTGATGAAAAAAAGGTTTGCAGCACGATGCTGCAAACCTTTTTTATTTGACGATATAATTTCATACAATACAACTTTTACATTAAATAACGTAAATATATATAAGCATGTGATAACAAGAGTGCAACAATAGTTAATGGTAAACCGATTTTTAAGAAGTCCATATAAGAGAAGCCATGTCCTTCACGTTTTGCAATACCAGCAACGACTACGTTTGCAGACGCTCCGATTAGTGTTCCATTTCCTCCTAAGCAAGCTCCAAGAGATAACGCCCACCATAGTACTTCGATTTGCGGAGAATCGACAGATAGTCCGAGTCCTGTAGCTAAGTCTTGAATAAGAGGAATCATCGTTGCGACAAATGGGATGTTGTCGATTGTCGCAGATGCGATGCCAGATACCCATAAAATAAGTATAGCTGCAAATCCGATGTCACCGTTTGTTACGTCGATTACTTCTTTTGCAAGTGAAGAGATAAGTCCGATATCAATTAACCCGCCAACGAGAACGAATAGTCCGGCGAAGAAGAAAATGGTTACCCATTCAACGTGGGCAAATACATCTTCAATATCATGTTCTTTCACGCCGATTAACATAAGAAGTGTAGCGCCTGTCATCGCTATAACGGCAGCGTCTACATGAATAATCGAATGAAGTACGAAGCCTAAAATAGTTAGTCCTAAAATCGAAATAGATTTTAAAAGGAGGCTTTGATCCTTAATATAATCTTTTTCATTTAATGCCATTAGTTTTTCGATTTGTTCAGGTGTTGTTTTTAGTTTGTTACGGTACATGAAGTAAATAATGCCAAGTGTCACAATAGAAATAATAATTACGATTGGAGCTAAGTTAAGTAAAAAGGCGTTAAAGTCTAAATGCTTGTTTGCTGATCCAATCATAATATTAGGTGGATCACCGATTAATGTTGCTGTTCCGCCTATATTTGAAAACAGCACTTCTGAAATCAAATAAGGCACAGGATTTACTTTTAAAATACGTGTAATGGATAATGTAACAGGAACGATTAATAAAACAGTCGTTACATTGTCCAAAAATGCTGATCCGACAGCAGTTAATAGGGATAGTAATAATAAAATGCGAATCGGTTTTCCGCCAGCTGCTTTTGCCGCTTTAATGGCCACAAATTCAAAGACGCCTGATTGACTCGTAATATGTACGAGAATCATCATCCCAATTAAAAGGGTAATCGTTTCCCATTGAATATGTGATGTGAAAGCAGTATGTAAATCTACAACTCCAAAAATAATCATAATAGCAGCACCGAATAGTGCGATTACAGCACGATTCAATTTCTCAGAAATAATAAATCCGTACGTGATTAAAAATACGGCAATTGCAAAATAATATTGCCAATTTGCTACTTCATGTGCTGACTGTTCCAATCATGTCACCTTCTTTAAATTATGTATTCAATTGTCGAAATGTATCTCGCTACAATAATACGGGATAAAATATATTGTAGCAAATTCAAAAAAGAAAGAAAACTATTTAACAAAGTGAAGGAAAAAATGTATTTTTTACATATCATATAAAAAATATAAAAAACACAGTGCAAATTATTAGGAAAAGTGAGTGTTGTCCTCTAATATAGAGATAGCAATTTACATTATTTTTGCGTAAAATGGTTTAAAGAGGTGAATTCCGATGGAAATAGTAAAAGATAGTTCTCTTATTCAAAATGAAATTGAACGTTTTGTAAATAAAGATGTATATATTCATTTAGAAACGACAAACGGAGCGTATGCATCACACATAAATGAAAAGATGATGACAGTTGGTGCTTTCATTCGAAATGCGATTATCCGTTTTGAACGCGGGAAGATAACTGGAACAAATCCATACCGAGTTGGTCTGAAAATGGATCACGGTTGGGTATATGCTGAAGGTATTACGCACTGGGAAGTAGACGATCAAGAGCGTTTATTATTAGCTGGACATGATAATTTAGGTCGTCTAGCAGTTGCACTTGAGTTAAGCTTAACACCATTTAAGTAAGAAGGAGGGAAATTTATGGAGAGACATGTACTTGTTGTATTTCCGCATCCAGATGATGAAGCATATGCTGCGGGAGGAACAATTCGCTTATTAACAGATCAAGGAGTACCTGTAACATATGCATGTGGTACTCTAGGACAAATGGGACGTAACATGGGTAAGAACGTATTCGCTAACCGTGAAACGATTCCAAATATCCGTAAGAAAGAATTGAAAGATGCTTGTGAAGCGATGGGTATTAAAGATTTAAGAATGCTTGGCTTCCATGATAAAACGTTAGAATTTGAAGATGTTGATTTCGTTGCTGACAAAATTGAAGCAATCATTCAAGAAGTAAATCCATCTCGAATTATTACATTTTATCCAGAGCACGGTGTACATCCAGATCATAATGCATTTGGCCGCGCTGTCGTTCGCGCTGTATCACGTATGCCAAAAGAAGAGCGCCCAGTTATTCATGCTGTTGCGATTACGAAAAATCGTGAGGCAGTATTAGGAGAACCGGATGTTGTAAATAACATTAGTGAAGTATTTGATCATAAATTAACTGCACTAGGTGCGCACCGTTCACAAACAGAAGCAATGCTGGAAGATACGCATGCAAAAATAAAAAACAAAGATGCAGCAACATTAAAATGGCTGCAACTTGAACAGTTTTGGACTTATAAATGGGAGTAGGCTAGAAGGATATCTTCTAGTTGCTCTTACATAGAAAAAGCGCCGTCACTTGTGATGGCGCTTTTTCTTGTTGAAGACTATATATTTTTTAGGGTGCTTCAAAATTTTTAAATTAACGTGCAGTATAGCCTCCATCAACAAGAAGTGTTGTGCCGTTAACAAAACTAGCATCATCACTTGCTAAAAATAAGACAGCTTTAGCGACTTCTTCTGGTGTTCCAAGTCTGCCTTGTGGATGAAGTGAAGCTAAATATTCTTTCTGTTGAGGATTAACACTACCTAGTAAAGGGGTGTCAATATAACCAGGGCACACCGCGTTAATACGTATTCCATATTTAGCGTAGGCAGTACATAAATTTTGAGTTAATAGTTTCACACCACCTTTTGCAGAGGAGTATGCTGTTGGGGTAGGTAATGAAACAAAACTATGAATCGAACCAGCGTTAACGATGACACCACCTGTACCTTGTTTAAGAAATTGTTCAATCGAATATTTATCAGAAAGGAATACCCCGGACAAATTAATATCAATAGTTCTTTTCCACTTTTCATAGGATAATTCGTTTGCCGGTGCATCATCAGCAACGCCGGCATTGGCATACATAATATCTAATTTACCGTATGTACTTACTGTCTCATGAATTAGCTGTTTAATATCTGCCTCTTTTGTTACATCGGTTTTAATAAATAACGTATTATATCCATGTGCATTCAATTCATCTGATAGTTCTTTTCCACGTTCAGAAAAGTCAGCAATAACTACTTTTGCACCTTCTTCGATAAAAAGACGAACAGTAGATTCGCCAATTCCACTTGCACCACCAGTTATGATTGCTACTTTGTCTTTTAATTTCATATAAACCTCTCCATTCATCAATGAATTTAAGTCGAATTTTTAAATCTTGTTACTAAACTATTAACCTTAAATAGTAAGTAGATAGAAGAAAAAGCTCGCGTTTACTTAATCGTGAAAGTGCTATTTTTTCTTTAGTGTACTTTTTGATACAGTTATGGACGAAAATATTAATTTGGTCAATTTTATCATTAGATTGAATATTTGGTAAATAGCTCTCGAACAGAGCGAGTACGGATGCTGAAAAATTAAAATAAACATTCAGTATTATTTGTAGGGTAAGGAATAAGGGGGAGAGAAGCATAACGAAAACTACTACTCTATTTAAATAGGAAAAAGCCTTGCAGGGGGGCAAGGCTTTAAACAGGGTATTAAAAATTATTGATTTATTAAGAATAACTTCTTCTTGTGAATAAACTAATTTTAGCATGA
The DNA here is from genome assembly GCF_049310765.1 of Bacillus sp. PSXD-155. Taxonomy (NCBI): domain Bacteria; kingdom Bacillati; phylum Bacillota; class Bacilli; order Caryophanales; family Bacillaceae; genus Bacillus; species Bacillus sp. PSXD-155. The sequence continues at coordinate 31,447 of NZ_JBMOWC010000051.1, forward strand.
TAACTCATGTGTATGTGTTACGAATTTGTGAATAAAAACTCAATGATAAAAGTATGAGTAAAAGGAAATAATGTATTTGAAATATGTATTATTAC
>NZ_JBMOWC010000052.1:0-3364 GCF_049310765.1 Bacillus sp. PSXD-155
CACATCCATCAACTTAACGTATATTTTTATACAAAATGCGGTCTTTCCACGTAGTTTTTTATTATCTTTTATAGATGTTATAAAAGTAGGCACGTCAAATAAACCCTGACGGGTTTCAAATTTTTCGCTATGCTACCTGATGGGCAGAAGTGGTATACTCATACACAACACCTAAAATATCAAAGACTGTTTTTTTCTCATATCTGTGAGATTTTCGTCCGTTTCGCTGTAGGAGGTTAAACAGACGAAGGAGAATCTTTGATAATTCTTGGGTGTTTTTATGTAGTGCTTGATGAAAAAGTAAGAAATAATCTTTAATTATGTACATCGCTTTATATTCACTTAGTTCTTTCTGTTTCTTACGTAATAGGAGTTCTCTCATTTTAAACATAGTAGAAGAACATAATAGAATACTAATGAGTTGTCCATAAAGGTGGCATTCTAATCGCTCTTGTTTAATAGATTTACAACGATGAATTCGAAACCAAGATTTCCATATTTTAAATAACAGCTCAATTTGCCAACGCAGTGAATATAAATCATAGATTTTCTCTTTCGGTACCCATTCCGTAGGAATGTTTGTCATATATACCGTAATTCCTTGTAAAAGTTTCGTACGATCTGTATATGTAATCCCTTTTTTCTTTTCACGAATAGCTCGATCATGTAGACGTTTCTGTTTTTGCGCCTCTGTACATCTATAAACCACAATGCGAGTGGGTAGTTTGTCTTTGCTCCCTACATATACATCTTGTAATTCATAAACTTGGCCAGGTTGTAATTGGTTCATGATGTCTTCCAAATGAATTTGTATATATACCGGTCTCAATTGAGCAGGTTTTGTTTTAAATACCACTGTTTCGAATTCTTTTCTATATATTTTAGTTGGTAATTTAAGACGCGATAAATAATACCCTTCCTTATCTTGGATTGATTTAAAGTCTTGTAAACGAAAATACCCTAAGTCACGAATATATAGTTCATTCTTTTGTGTCATGTCCATTCGAGTCGCCCCATATGCCTGATCACTTCGTTTTCCTGGTTCAATTTTCACATCAGAAAACTCTCCACTCAACAAGTCATACTCTAATTGAATTTTTACACCAGCTGTATGACTACAGCCTCCGGCACCAGGATAAGTAGCTGCGAATCGATCTGGAACTTGAAAGGTTGTAGAATCAAGGATGCGAATCCGCTCAAAGTAAGCAGAAAGAGAATGAGAAATTGTAGATGATCCTCCAATTTTAGCTTGTAGAAGTGTAGTAAATACAGTTCGAAAGAAGGCTACAGAAGCCGAGTTAAATCGTCGATTCAGTCCCTCAGGACTTAATAAAATTCCTGTTGAAGTTTCTAATTGACTACAAAGTTGAGTAAGAGAGGTTGTAGCGATTTGTTGATTTAACCATACACACAAAGATAAAAAATGGTGCCCATGGCACTTACGTTTTCGTTTCATTCCACCTGCTTCTATAGCTAATTGATTAAGTGTAGCGGGAGACATATATCGATATAACTCTTCGGCAAATAAAGACAGCTCTTGTTTTTGATGCATATTCATAAAAAGCACGTCACCCTTTCTCATTAACATAAGAGAATAGTAACGTGCTTTTAAGTTTAAGAATAGTCTATTTTCTTAAGTTGATGGATGTGGGGTACCGCCACATGCCCATCAAGCTTAACAAAACAGGTTGCCCCAAAAACGATAAAAATGAACTTCTTTGCGATAAAAAACACAAAATTTTCGTTAAAGGAGAAGCTCAAAATCTAAATTTGATGGGCTGAATCCCGTATTCCTCCTTTTCGAGGGGGGGCAAAAACATCCGTATCAAAAATCTACAAAAAAAGAGAAGCTCAAAGAATACAATCTTATCTTTAACACAAGGAGAAAAAAGGCAGAATCTGTTTGATTAAAAATATGTTTTAGACTATTGAACAATAGTTGTAGACTGACAATATGTTTTCTGTACCCGAAGGATAATGTGTTAGACGAGATGACGGGGATAAACGGATAAGAAAACCGCCTGTGAGAGGGTCAATTTTTTTAAGTAGTAATTAAGTTCATGTTTCCATCGAAAAAATGCACCTTAACGAGGAGCATTAAGATATGTCTTTTTCACTTTAATGCTTTTATTATGTTATCTACAAATATTTTATCGATTTCATGTCCATGGTTTATTTGTTCTGGGTCCATAAGTAATGCTTTTGATCTATCTTTGTCAATCCACAAATGATACGTCTGGGTAGTTCCGTTTAAATAATGAACATTGATTTTAAAATTTGGTTCTTTTATGTTAGATGGATTTGTTGGGGTATCGAAGTGAGTGAATTTGATAGCATTCAAGAAGTCTCCAATCTCTAAGTCCTTAACGAATATGTATTTTTTATCACCCTCAACTTCAATAAATTCAACAGGTTTATTTTTTATGGAGTGTGATCCCTCACCATCCTTCGCTGTATATTTAAGTATAATACCATCTTCTGACTGGGTGCAATCTCTTAGCATATATGCAAGACCATGTGTTTCTTGAGGAGTAACGAACTTATTACATATATCCTTTCTATTGTCGTTTTTGTACTTGTGAATAAAAGTAAATTTCTCATTTTCATAAGTTACAGTTTCTAAACTCGGTACTTTTGCCTCCTCGTCAATTAAATAATTTTTAATGTGTATCTCGTCATTTTTCTTATCTTTTACATTTTGAGAAAATGTTTCAAATCGTTCTAGATTTCTAGATTTTTCTTTAGGTATGTGTATTACAATCTCATTTTTACTCGCTTCAGAAGATGCTTCTTTATTACCACATGCAGTTAAAGAAGCGAGCGATAAGCATATTGCTCCAACAATTAATGTTTTCTTCAAATTGAGTTCCTCCTTTGAATATATTGTAAATTTAATTATATCAATGATTAACTATTTTCCCCTAAAAAATTTATCGATACAAATCTTTTCCGTATCCCATCATCATTAAGTTAAAGCAAAGATGTATCCATAAACGGGTAATTTTTTAAGCGTCTTTTGAGAAATCAGATGATGAGAATTCACTGGCTTGCTTTTCATTATAAGGATAAAATTTAAATTTCTTAGATTCATTTATTTTTTGTAACTCTTCATATAAATTAAATGCAATATTAATTTCCTGTTTACTAGCGTTGCTGTCTTCTTTTATATGAGTTAGTTTAAACGCTTTCTCTATTAAATCTGTTCTTAATTTTAAAATAGTAATCACATCACTTTTCAAATCAAAATATTTAATTAAGGTTTTACACTTTCTCAATATTACAGTATCAGATTTCTTATATAATAAAATTATTCTCTTTATTTATTTTATGTATCTGTTCCCTTTGAACCCTACTATTATAGGGT
>NZ_JBMOWC010000053.1:0-27616 GCF_049310765.1 Bacillus sp. PSXD-155
ATCATATATTTATTAATTAAGTTATCAATTTCCTGACTTAAATAGAGGACTTTCGTATGACTAAAGCCATGTTTATTTACCAATTCTACTAATTCTAATTTTTTATTTTCTATTAAATCATTTAACTTCGCTACTAACATAAACTTGTTTCTTTCACACTCCCTCTGAGCAAAATAAAAAGAACTGCTCCCAGCTCTTATATACTAAAATCTTTATTATTGCAGTGTAAAATTTTCCATATTCTATTATAAATGAATATATATAACGCTAACAACAATAATTTCTAGTGTATAAATAAAAAGCAGCAATATTTAATTACTGCTACTCTTTTTAAATTCATTATTTATAAAAAAGTATTCTTCCGGTCCATCAGCCTCACCATATCAAACTTCCAGCCTTATAATATGTGCTGCTACTTCCTTTAAAACCACATTCATAAATAATATGATAGGTGCCACGTTATGTTCTAGATCTCTATAGTTCCTTAGATTGGCTATAAATGACCATTCATTATCTTTAAAATTTGTATAATAATCATTCTCTTCTTCCCAGATTCCTATGTGCCACCTCATATATAGAAAATCACCTTCTGCAAATGCTTCATTTATCTGTTTCTTTGTAAATGGAATATCTTTACTATGATTAACTTTTATATATTCTTTAACGAATGGAAACTTTAAAGCAGCTTCTTCCCAACTTCCTGTATTTATTAATTCCACCAATCCTTTATATTCATCTTTTATAATTACTTTATCTCGAAAGGCTGTATACATTTCAAAAGAAATTTACTTCACCCTCTTAAATTCATTATGAATTTAATTAACATATATACTTAACTACACAATAGAAGGTTTTAGAAATCGTATTACGTTTCCCTTTTCATTAAATTCACTCTCATTGTTACAATTCTTTGAGGTAAGATTCACTATATAACTCTCTGAAATTTTAAAAGTTCTTTCCTCATTAAACATTGTCAAAGGAACTGATACTCCAACATTATTATCTAAATGACTTAGTACCATTACAGGGATAGTTTCTCCTTTTAACAAATCAACATATGAGGTCTTAACTTTATAATAATGCCCTTCTAAAAAATGCATTTTTCCGTTTATTAAATCCACTGCAACTCCATTATTACAATACGCTAAGTTTTGATTTAAAAAATGAATATCGTCTGATACTTTAATAAATTTCATCGTTTTATTATCAAATATATAGTAACCATCTCTTACTACAAAAAGATTATGTGGATTGATAAACTCTAGCAGATAATGTGTAATTTCAAAACTAGTATCTCCCTCAATCATTTCTCTGTATTCTACATAAAGTTTTTCTAACTTTTTAAATGTACTTAGTTTGATCCCCTGATTTGGTCTTGATGCAAGTGTTAAGTCATCTAATACCCATTTAGCCACATATGTTGACGTTGGAATCATTTACAATTTCCCCCTTCAAAATTCTATATATGAACATATAAACTATTTAAATTTAATAAATTGGGCTCTACTTAAAGTATAGGCAGAATCTATTTAATAACTAAGATAATTCTCTAACTTTTTCATATTTACTTCTTATAAATTATAATTATCAAACTCCTACTATGAAATTTTCAAGAATCAAAAAACTAATACAATTTGATGTAGCTATTTGGCTGTATAAAAATATATCAACTACCAATTAACTGGATTTACACTTTAAAAAATGTACAAATCGTTCCTATTATTTCGAGACAATTGAAATATTTGAAAAGAAAACCCTACACAGAAAATCATATATGGATATTATGATTATATTTTATGTAATTACGTGTGAGATTCTAAACGATATTTACGTCCTTTCAGAGACAGTATCCCCTTGATTATCTGGTGTATAAAAATATATTAAACATATAGTACGTGAAATTTTTAAAGAACACTTTAGGAGGATTTAAGTACATGGCAAATGTTGTTTTAATTATACGGAATTCAGATTTATTAAAATCTATGAATAAGATATTAGCTAATTCTAAATCTGCAGAAAAAGTACATGAATTACTAAACAAATCAAAAACTGGAATTTATTGTTTTGTCTAATTCAATAAGCACGAATATCATCACATTCAGTATCTATATAGTTTAACTCTACAAATTGCACATCTTTTTGGTGATTTAACAATGCTATTTTATTCATATTGTTCCAATCAAATACTTCTGCATGAGAAACTAAGCATTTTGCTTTCACAGTAGTTGTAATTCTCAGAAGTTGTTCTCTATCCTGCCATGTTGATATAAGACATGGCATCTCTAGCTCAATTAAAAATTTTTCTCCTACGGCAAAAAAATTCATTACACTGAGTGCATCTGATTCAAAAATCTCACATTCTGTTGTTTTTGAAATGACTTCTGCCCAACCATCTAAATAGTCAATACCTTTTAGCATAATGGGAAGCTGCTCTATCATTTCAACTTTTTGTGTTATAACCTCCAATAATAAGGTTTCAGCTAAAATATCAATCTTTTCTTGTTCCAATATTAAATTCCCTCCTTAATCGACGAAACAAAGAAATATTTTCTATATTATATTATGAATTGATCTATGAAAGAAAAATAAATGAATGCTCTATACAATTCGATTTAACATAAAGCATTATAATCGATAGCAAGAAAAAAACGGATCCCTCCTCTAAAAAGGAATCCACCCTTTCATTATGTACTTCTATACTTGATTTATTTTCTTTGCTCTTGCAACCTTCCACAAAGCCACAATTAGTATGAGGAGTGGTATTCCCTGAATGAAGAGAAATCCTCCCGAAAAATAAAGCACACGACTAACTAGAGGAGGCGCTGTTGCCGACTCACCCGCAAAATAAGCCCCATAATTAGCCGCCCACCTGCATAATCAGCTATCCCACCTATAAGAAAAGCCGCTGGACTTGTGATTAGATTTATCCCTAAACAGATCATTATCGATGATAGGTTTTTAGCCTTAATTTTTGGTGAAACAGACAATAAAAATAAGAATAACGCAGTGCCGTTTATAAGAAGTAGTGGTATTACATAATAAATCCCCATAATTCCCCTCCATGGCTTTAATTGTACCATCAGCAAGGATTGATTTGAACAAATAGGATATTTATGTAAGTCAGATATAGTGTCTCATTATCAGTAACAAGAAAAAAGCCCTGATCAGGGCTTTTTTTTAAGATTACTATCATGAAATTTTTAATTGAAGAAAGACATGATTAGATTGATGCATCTTTTTTTGATGTCTGTTTTGTGAAATCATACAAAGCGATTGCACCTAAAAGAACAAGTATACCTCGAGGAGCATCTATCAAAATAGTTTCCCACATTTCTGGCATTGTCCATTTAATATCTGCTGCTGATGCAAGATATGATTGAAAATAACCGATTGAAAAATCAATTATACATAAAAATACAAATATTGTTAGACCAATTCGAATTAATTTTTTATTTGTAAACATATAACACCTCTCAAAACCCATTGGATATTTTTGATTTAAGGTTTTTTATATATAAAAATCTTTATATGTAATTTTAACATACAAAAAACCCAAATAAATACAATATGCATATTTACATATTGTATAAACAGTATTCCATGATGGTTAAGAAATTCCTGCAAGTAAAAAAAGGAGCCCACTAGGACTCCTTTTTGTTTTAAATCTTAATAGTTAATTATAGCTTGTCCAGCTGGATACCAGGTTCCGTTATTTGCTAGGGCGAAACCATAGACAGTCTGACCAGAGCCAATTTTTTGTTTAACATTATTTAATGATTCATATCCATATGCCTGATAACCATTCCCACTTTGTGGATATGCTACTGCTAATGTATTATAATTATTTGGATTCGAATAGCTATTTGTCCAAGCTATTTTTTGATAATACGTTGAAGTGAATGGATTTTCTAAGCCTTTTACAGCAAACTCAACAGTACTCCCATAGACATTAACAGTAGTATACGCCGTACTTAAAGTATTTAAGTCTGCAACCTTTTCCTTACTTAAAGTTGGTGTGTTTTCTGCCGCCATCACTCCGCCAGCTCCAGATAACATGACCCCAGTCGCTAATGCTCCAATTGCTAGTTTCTTTAACATAAAAAATCCCCCTTTAATAGTTTTATAGCTTGCACCTTCATCATACTTTCGATTTTCATTTATGTAAATATATTACAATTTTAGAAACATAAAACTATTTATTGCGAATGTTGAGTTAAGATATGTTGTCTGATAATAACGATAGATGGTTATTATCATATGAAAAAGTCCTACATTAAGTAGGACTAAATAGCCTTAGCAATCCATAAATAACGGAATCATTTGCACCACTATATAACCGATACCTGCCCTTGAAATTAGACTGAATCCTCGCTCCTGACTACCAACCATAATGAACAAACTACCGCATAACGCTACAACGGATGCTATTGGGTATGACACCACTTTAATTAAGAATATAACCGGTTCAAACACATTTACAATACGATTGTATAATTGGCCCTCTATATAATTCTTTATCTTTCCGTCGTTTGATTGGACATCTTTAAATACCTCATTCACATCCGGATTTTAACCATCAGCAAATACATGAGGAATATCTATAATATTGCTGAATATAATTACACTGCCAATCATAATTCTCATTCGCGCCGCCACGGGTGCGTATTTTTTGCATCCTTTTTGAACAAGCTCCACTTTTTCTTCGTGCCATAGTTACCATATGGATCATCTCCTTATTTTTAAATGTCCATTTTGTTCAATAAAAAAAGAACACTATAAAGTGCCCTAAGCTTCTGAGTATAAAATATACGACAATGCCTTGCCCGTTCTAATGGCGCAACCTAAAAGAGCTTTATAGCGGAATATATATAGCTCTCGGAAAAGGAATAAGTTGGTTGGCATTGACTCGATATTGTATGTTTGGGAATTCCTTATGTGCAATAAAAAAGCTCTATACCTATTTATAGAGCTCTTTAAGTGCGTAACGGTGTATTTATATTGACCTGATATTATATGATGAAAGCCTCCTTATGTACAAACGAAAGAGAGCACTCCCCCAATAAGTGCTCTCCCTTGAAAAAATATAGGGGAACATGTTGGAAACCGTTCAGTGTCATTATATGATATTCTCATTCCCAACTATGCCTAAGTCATGTATTAAAGGGGGTTAATGTGTAATTTCTATACAACAAAGAAAAAAGCACCCGAATGGATGCTTAAATTAAACTTATTCATTATCAATATCTCTACTTTCATCATTAACTGATTTAGGGTCTAACATGATTCCTATATCCGGCGGCAAAATTAACTCTATACCAGCTACTGGTTGATTGTCCTCATTAAAATAATACTTCTTTATCTTATTCAATTCTTCATTTTTCTTATTTTCACTCATATTATCCCGCCTTTTATGTATGATATTAAAAACTTTTCTTAATATGTACATTGAGAAAGATAATATACTATTTTTCAACTCTCACACAACTTATAAAATTTTCACATAATAAAAGAACACCCATAATTGATAGGTGCTCTGATATATAAAGTGGTTTCCATCCACACATTCCAATATATGCTCGTCCATCTCGAAAGATGCAAACAAAAAAGCACCTAAATAGGTGCCTTTTCGAAACGTATAACGCGAGTAGCCCCCACCACTCTGTATGGTTCCGTTATCCATTAGGCCTTTAATAATTTGTGTTTCTTATTAGCCATCTTCTCTTTTGCTGCTTCAATGCTATTTACTAATTTCTTATGGTCCTGATCAAATTGAATCATTCCATCAAACATAGCTGGTGCTACTGCTTCTTCAACATAAGGAAGAAACAAATTGCTCCCATCTTCTCCGCTTTCTCCAGGTAATCCAATTGATGCTGTGCAATGTTCTTCAAATCAAAACGTGTATCTTTCTCTGTAGACTTCGCTTCAAATGCGATAGCTCGCTTATACACACCGTCATAGTCTACTGTACTTTTAGCTTCATAAAATTCATTTAGTACACGGCCACCTTTATTTAATACCTTCACAGGAGCCGGGCGCTTGCTTATAAGCACCACTCCCCCTCTTTGATACATTTTTTTCATTCGCTAGATTGATAAGCATTCCAAATGCAATCCCACGGTTTCCTAGTCCCGTTGTTACTCCTCACTTTCTATTAAAAGGAGTATTTTGTTCAGTTGTCTCCATTACATACAATAAACGTGCTTCATGATATAATATTTTCATTTACATAAATTTACTATTTCATAAAAGGAGGTAACTATTATGAAAAAATGGATTATTGCTATCATATATTGTTCTCTTTTAACAACATTTTCTTATTTATCTATTAAAACTGTACTTTTATCCGCTACTACCTCTACTTCATTCCCAAATCTTCATTTCTTTGTTGGAATGTTCGGATTAACCTTTGGCATTTGGCTATTCGTATTTGGAATACGAAAATATATTTTGTTTGCCACGCGGAGGATGAAAAAGAACGCCGAAAACTTAAAACCATGTTTTCTATTATTTCAGTTTTATCTTGCTACGTTGCAACTCTGTTATTTTTTATTTAATTCAGCCTACAGTTTGTACATATACTATTTCTGCCCCTGAATAAAACTCAATATTCCGTCAATACTGTAAACAACCCATTTCGAACCATATTCCATTACCTGAGCAGTTAGCTTTTGCTAGCTGCTCTTTATTTGTACAAGTTACTCAATTGACTGGCGCACATATAATATTCTGAGTTCCTTTCTTTATAAAATAGTCGTTATAAAATGAGACTCGTCACGAGAGCACTTTACTAAGTGCTCTTTTTATATTCCAACTTAATACAAAATAAAATTTTTATTCTAATCTTCTCTAACATCTTCCTTAATGAAAAACGACTCACAGTTTGTATAAGCCAAGCATATATTTACTTAGACAAGACATAGTTTTTTACTGTACATGTACAATTTTTGTGCATGTTTTTTTGTTCAATACAATAACTATTTTATTAAAAATCCTTAATGAGCTACTCCTTAAAGTTTTGTAATATTAATGTCACTAAAATCAATTTTTCCACTATAAACTCTTTACTATAATTTTCTATATACACAAACAAGGAGAGTGTTATATGAAAAAATCATTAGTTATATCTGTATTACTCGCACTATTTTCTAGTTTTGCTATTGGATGCGAAAGATCACCTACTATAAATAGAATGGGAACCGAACAATATTATGTACAGATAACAAACAACGGTGAGATAAAAGGGAACCAACGATTCTATACTTTATCTACTTATAATAAGGATGGGATAGAAAAAACAGTTACATTTGGAAGTGTAAAACCTGGAAATAAACCTCTTAAAGAAAATGCCTTCATCCGCCTTTATGTCAACCAAAAATATGACAACAATACTGAGACAAATCATAGAGAGATAAAATCCTACGAAGAAGTTCAAAAAGACGATTTACCTTCAAAAGTAAAAGAAAAATTACATATTAAATAGGTAGCAAATCAACATAAAAGATAATCTCTTATACATGATAGAGTGTCTTTTATGTTGATTTTTTTCACATTCCTCCTTATTTACTAAGGGAAAACCTATGGTATAATATAGGTAGCTAATTTTAGGGGATGTTTTCTCTACATCGCTCGTTGCCATCGAGCGTTTTTATTTTTCAATAGCTAACTTTCTGAAAGTTTATTAAAATTTGGTTACTGATATGTGTAACAACTGGCCCGTGCTTCTGTACGGGCTTTTTTGATGCTTTCACGCATCGCAATACACAGTAACCCATTTACTATGTGGGGGATTATTATTAAATTTCTAAATATTAAGACATTAAAAGGTTTATGCTATTTAGCTAGACCTAATCAGGACGTTAATAACGTTCATTATGTTCGTTTGTTTTGTTAGATGTAAAATCAAATTGAAACTGTATTCTTCGAATTAATAAGTACTATTGAACTACCCCCACTTTCACTTTGTTTAGAAGTAAGGGATTCCTAAGTAAAGAGTTCTATCGAACTCTAATTGATTAGGCTAACCCCGCAGTCCTTGCGGTTAGAAGCCTTATCGCTTCATTCTTTATATTGATACTTGCGTTAATATCCCTATCATGGTGTGTACGACAAGAAGGACAGTCCCATTCACGTAGGTTTAGATTTTTAACGTCTTTATTTTGATATCCACAACAAGAACATAATTGGCTGGAAGGAAATGTTTTCGATACGACAATGACTTGTTTGCCATACCATTTTGCTTTATATTCCAACATTGTTCGAAATTGTGACCATGATACCTCACTAATTGCTTTTGCTAACTTATGATTCTTTAACATATGCGATACTTGCAAATCCTCTATACCGATAACATCGTGGTTTTTGATGATTTCAGTTGAGATTTTGTGCAAGTAATCTTTCCTAGCATTTGATATGTATTCATGAATTCTAGCTACCTTTACTCGTTGTTTATTACAGCGAGAAGATCCTTTCATTCTTCTAGAAAGAACACGCTGCGCTTTCGCCAACTTATCTTCTAATAATCGGAAAAACTTCGGATTTTTATAGGGTTTACCATCTGACAAAATAGCGAAATCTTTTAGTCCTACATCTATTCCAATGTAAGAATGTGTTTTCGGAAGTTCTTGTACTTCTGTTTCAACTAATAGTGACACAAAATATCTGCCAGAAGGGTTTCGTCTAACAGTCGCATTTACAATACGTCCCTTTACTTTGCAGCTTTTGGCAAATCGAACAAGGCCTAGTTTCGGCAACTTTATTTTGTTCCCTACAACGGCAATGTTTTCATTTGTTTGTTTTGTGGTGTAAGATTGTACGTTATTCTTCTTGGATTTGAAACGCGGGGCACTATTTTGTTTTTTGAAAAATCGTGTATATGCATCCGCAAGGTTGCGAACAGACGACTGAATCGCAATACTATCTACTTCTTTGAGCCAAACAAACTCTTTCTTCATGGCAGGAAGTTTGGCAGAGCATGTACCATATGTTAAACCTTTTCCAGTCTCTTTGTATACGTGATCCCATAGGGATAGGAAATGATTGAATACAAAGCGAGAACAACCTATCGTTTTGTTAATTAGAATTGTTTGTGCTTGATTTGGATAGATACGAAACTTAAAGGCTTTATTAATTATCATTTAATTCACCTCCATTTCAGTATATGACTATTATATACCAAACGTACATTCGATAGGTAGTGGAGTAAAACTTTCTGTAAGTCGAACAATTAAGATGGCTTCCTGCCATCCCTTGTTCGAAGCCAATTCATCTCCCACCTACTCACTCGGCTGTGACCCTTCACGCTCCTTGAGGAAGGAGTCTTCTTGGCTAAAATGATAAAAACATAATAAAAAAGAGTGCGATTAAGATATGCACTCCTTCAAAAGAATTTACCACTCTCGATGGTCACCGTGATCATGATTACGATCGCGTTCATGATCATGTCTACGACGACACTCATCACAATCGCAGTCACGTCTACAATGACAGTTGTTAAAATCGTTTCTTCTGCGTCTACGACCGCATCCGCAAAATACTAAATCATCCCAAAATCTATTACAATCTCGAGAATGTCCAAAATTATTATTCCATCCCATAGATATGATTCCCTCCTCTAAAAATTGAATTCATCATATTCTATGATTAAAAGTTAGAAATGGTTTGTTTACTAGTCTATGTTTCAGACTAATAATATTTCAATTTGCAAGTCTATCTGACCCCTTATCTTTCCTTAACAACAAACAAGACGCCACCCAGATTACGGCAGCGCCTACGATAATTGCTTTAAACTTAATCAAACTTATTTATCCTCACTTTATTTATTCCTTTGTTTCCATACCCCATTCTCTTTACGATAAGTATTCATGCCATCCATGAAGTCAGCTGTATTACCCGGAATGCTATATTTCTTATTCTTTTTCTTAGCCTTCTTCTTCAGTCTCTTCTCTTTTTGAATAACTTGCAAATCTGCCTTCCATTGTTTCAACAAATCCTTTTCACGTCGCATCGAATTTGTACCCCTTGGATTAAAATGTGAACTAAATAATTAGATTCTACCTATTTATATAGAATCCTTTAATCCAAATGTCCATTTTATTCTACCCCTCGTTTAATATGTACCAATTTATGTTTTTCCTTCTATATAGGCCAACGATATATTATAATACTTTATATCCCCAAGGAGGTTTACCATGCTTAATTTCCATAAAATATTTCCCGTCTTAGGATTCTTTTGGTTTTTATACGGTTTTATTGGTCTCATATTTTTATTACTATTCCTTAGCGTATCGTAACAATGCGTATACATGTATGCTTAATGTGTAATTTCTATATAACAAAGAAAAAAGCACCCGTTATGGATGCTTTTGATTACTTATGCGCTTAATTTTCCAGTAATCTCTTCTGCTGTTAAATCGTATTGTTATTCCTCACTGTCTATAAAAATAATTAGTTCGTTAAGTTTCAATAAGTAATATTGTATACTCTTTACTTTCAATTTCCATACATGCAATAATTTATTTATAAAAATACAAAATATTAGTAAGGATGATTTATATAAACAAATTTCGGAAGAAGATAATTAAATCCTTACAAACTTCTTGGGGATGCTTAGCATTTGGTGTATTAATGTTTACTATCTTCTTGATTATAGATCTAACAGATACACCTTTAAATACATTAAGTTGGAGAGATTGGCTAGGTTCTTCAGTAGGTGCAGCCATTGTATCTGTAGGAATGTTTACTTTAAGTAACTTGAATTTAAAATGATTTTTCCGTCAATACTATATGTAGGCTGTATGTCAAATCTCATTTGAAGTAATTTTCTTTGTATCTCCTTGTATAGAGCAGTTAACTTTTGCTAACTGCTCTTTTACTCGTGACCATTATTGACAAGCTATCATATAATGTAGTCATGCCTCTCTTAAAATTAAATTCGTCACTTGAATTATAAAAATGGGATTAAACCCTATAACCTTTTCAAGAATCATTCATATTTTATTCCTGAAAAAGTGCTTTATTTTACTGAAAGGTGGTTGCGGAAACAACTGCCTTTTTGTTTATGACAAAAGGATTATTTTTTTCAAATGTTTACTACTAATAACTAATAAATATCTTATAATTGTTATATACGAAATAATTTGTTTAGGAGCAGATAAAATGCCAGTTACACTAGAACTTATTCTTTTTATTCTTATAGCAATTAGTGCTGTTGGCTATTTGATAAAAGAATCTCAAAAAACTAAGAAAAGAACACTTGGAATTTCACTAGAACTTTTAGTTCTTTTCTGGTCAATATGGAGAATATCGACTATTATAATCCAAATTTCGGAATATAATCTCTCGTGAATAAAACTCAATATTCCGTCAATACTTTATATGACATTAGATTTTCTCCTTGTTCCCCCTTGGAGAACCGAGCAGTTAGCTTTTGCTGGCTGCTCTTTGTCTGTAAAAATACACTCAATTAACAAGAAACGCATATAATATTCTGTGTTCCTTTCTTTATAAAATAAAGTAGTCTTCACAAAATGGATCTCGTCACGAGAGCACTTAATAAAGTGCTCTTTTTTGGTTTTAAAATAAACAAAATGAAATTTTTATTTATTTTTCTTTCATATATAATATTTTAATATTTGTTTATGATATAATTGTAACTTTTGTACAACATATATCTGTATCCAGTGAAACTTCTAAAATTGTACAACCGAGCAATTAGCTACTTTAGCTAGCTACCTTGTTATGTAAAATAAAGCATTTATAAAAAGCTTTCTCAACACCCAACTAATGGAATTTAATTACCTTTTATGGTAATGTGTTGGTAATCTCATAAAAATCTATCGTTCCATTAACAGGACCCGTTCCCCCTAATCGGGTCCTGTTAAATGTTCTCTATTAAAATGGTGTTTTGGTTCAACTATCGTCTTCATCTCCCCACGTCCTACAATTCAATATGCAATATTACATATTTGGTATATCAAATTTATAAACATGTAATAATTGCTTTATACAATGTTTATAATTATTATCGAAAGGAGAATACTACATGTCTTTCTTTTCGTGGTCTCCTCTTATTTCCTTAACAGTTGTTGCAATCATCATTTCTATTAAAAAGAATAAGAAACAATAGCTTTAAATAGTTACAATAAGTTATTTTTAGGAGGTGTAGTTATGTCATTTGCAGCATGGAGTGCAATTTTTATGACTTTAATCGGAGCAATGTCAGGAGTAATATTTGGTACTATTTCTTCTAAAAGAAGTAAAAATATCAACTAAAAACCAACTAATAAAAATAAATTTTTATTTTAGTGACAGCTGATACAATCTTAATATTCCAGCTATCATTTTCTATTCAAACAACTATTTTTTCACTTTTTTGATACATTTATGAAACATTTATATGTTATCTTCAGTATGTTCTTTTCTTTTCATAAATTGTGTGAATTATACCCACACAAGAAGCTCTAGATCCCTAAATCTAGGGCTCCTTCGTTTAAGTAAATATTTTTTTAATTCGATGTATAGACAACTATATATTAAAATGTTAAAATATTGTTGTGATTCCCGTTTGGTTTCTCATACGACTTTTTTCTTCGGTTATGGGGTTCTTACGTAATAGTAAGAGCCATTTTTTTATTCCAGTAAGTTTTTTGTTAAAAATTTACACACACGTACTTTTCGATATATAATTAAATTATCAATATATTAGGAGTGTTAAGTATGTCAGGAACAATAATGATTTTGTTATACATTTGTTTCGGAATGAGTGTCGTTTTTAGCTTAATAAGGGAATTTCGAAAACCACAGAAAAACCAGTTCTTAATTTTAGTTGATTCTTTAATTTTGCTAGGAGCTCTATTCCTAGTAAGCAGTATCTTCATCTAAATCAATAACCACGTAACTCGGTACTATTAAGATTTCTTTACCGCATACATTACATTTAGGATTTCCATGTGCAGAAATCCCTTTAATAATTTCAATTTCTAATAAATCTATTTCTGTGTTATCAAATATTTCAATCACATGTAAAAGTTACGTAAAGATTGCTATGATTTAATTCTTCCACCCCAGAAACGTTATATAATGAAATTGCAAACATTAGGTTTTTACCTTTCTATACGACATAATTCTTTGCTAGGAGCGAATCCTAGCCTTTTTTATTTCACCCTCCGTTGATCCGAAGTCCAGATTCCCTCTTTCAATTACATTAGCTTGCATGCTAGCCTCTTTAGGGAATTCAATGTAATCAACAAGTACACTAACCTTCCCTCTAAAACCACTATCCTCAGTTCCAAGAATCACGCGTCATACCACTACGCGGACGTACCTGCAATTCATATCCTGGTGGAATCTCCAAAGCTAATCCCATTTGTACAACCTTTGTTTGGCCCGGCCATATAATCGTGTCCTCTACTGCTACAAAATCAAAACCAGCACCACCAGACTTTGCATATCTTGGTAACTCCACATCTTTTATAGATTTTCCGAACGGGAAACCCCACTACGGTGCGATAGCACCCACTTTAGGAATGGGATGAGAGTGAGGTCAAATGCGATGTACAAATAAAACACCGAAGGTACGTTCTCTACATCAAGAATTTGAATTGGTATCATTTTCATAATAGGCAAGTAAAAGTATCTAAAACAATCTTGTTCTCTGAAAACAGAATACATAGGAGGTTGAAGTAATAAATTCTTCTACTCCGTAAAATGTATTGAGTCGTCAAGCACAAGACGCTAAAACACATTTGAGAACTCACAATCTGACTCGTTTGGTAATAGAATGAGTGCCGTATCTGCTATATGCACTGGATATGGCGTGGTGATGGCACACCGCAATCTTGGACGTCAGCGATACTAGAAATAGACTTCGCCTTTGGTAGTAAGAATCCCACTGACGTTAGCTAGCTTGTGGCTTTAGCCGTGGGAGTGTCAATTACCTCCCTTTGCTTTGATTAATAATTGAGTCACTTCGTAAACACCATGTTGTATTTCCATCATTCTTGATACACTCCTTTAATTAGATTCCACAACTCTTGTTCAGTCATCTCATAAAGTTGTCGACCTGTCTTTTCCTCTTTATAAATTCCTTTTTGTAGTAAAACATCGATATAGATTTGTTTCCTGTCCATGTTGCCTCCTAGCCGCTTTTCTTCTTAGGTCTCCTTATAGGTGTAGTTGCTGCCCTTTGTGGACTCCATCCTCCTTTTAATACTCTTTTACTAAATGTGCTATATGAAATACCGTTCTCTTCAGCTAAATTGACCATATCTTCCATTGTTGCTCTTAATTTCTTTACAGGCTTTTTTGCTGCTTCCTCTGGTGACATCCCTTTATAAACACGAGTTAAAAATGTCTTCTTTTTAACCCCATTTTCTAATGCTATCCTTAACCACTTTTGTTCCCTAAATTGATATTTCCGAGGCGGTGTATTAATTGCCTTACTAACATCCCATCCCATTTGATACACCCTACGATATAACATGTTATAGCCAATGCCGTTCTTCTCGGCTGCTTGATAATCTTCCTTTTCTAGCCATCTATTTATCATCATGGCGCTATGCCTCCTAATCCAAATTCATAATCTCCTCTAAAGTTCTATCTGAAATATGGGTGGTAATGATTTGTATATTCCCGTATTTCTTTTTAGCCATTTCTATAGCTGCGCCCCCGGACTTCGCGTCAAACCAACGGAGCTTCCATTTCTCGTCTTTATCGTAAAACTCTACTAAATACGTCATAATGCTATTACGTTTCAAAAACTTATCCGCTGTACTTGTTGCAGTATAATCAAAACTTCCGACTACATCCTCTAGTGTTAGTTGTTTCATGCTCCTAACCCCATTGGGCGCGATTTGATTTTGTTCTTATCTGCCTGATCCATGATTAATGCGGCGATTTCTAGTTGATGCCTTCCTAGCTCTTTTGCTATTTCGAGAATACCTTTATCCTCATCCCACATTTTTCTTAATTGAATCACTTCACTTTCATCAAACACTAAGTCTAATTCTTCTAAAGCGATATATAAGTTACGACGCAATTTCTTCATGTACCTTTCCTGTTGCAACGCCATTATGTAATTCTCCTTTTCCAAATCCGTTCCAAGTCGTGGCATCCCATTTCCCCTCCAGTTGTAATTGATGAATTTCCCTTAGCTCCGCCATAACGGCATGACGTCTTCTATCCACTTCTTCAGGACTGCGATTCCCTGCTTCGCAAATACAAGGTGCAAATTGAAAGCATCCATTACCCATATCGTTCTTAATTACTCCCGTTCCGTTACATGCACACATTTTAATTCCCCCTTTAAAAATGATAATGTCTTTCTTCTGTAATACTTTGTTTCTTTGAAAGTAATCGTTCTGAAGTTATTGAGAATCCGCGATACAATCCGTTCATAATACGCACCCTCTAAACACACTCCTGTAAGGCTTGTTGTAAATATAGTAGATTGAACCTTACTATTTTGTTTGATCTATTTTTAACTTGTTGTAATTCTTTTTTATAAGTAACCCTTGCTTCTCAAGTTTGTTTATTATCCTTCGTAATGTAGCAGAAGACCATAAAGGAAATTACTTAAGCCATTCATCGTAACTGTTATAGCCTTCATTGAAATACTTTAATATATTTACCAATAATGAACTTGTTGTAAAAATATCGCTTCATTTAATCCAATCGTTTTATTAATCCTAATAAAACGATTGACGGTTGTTAATGTATAAGTAATTTGCTCATTTAGTTCACTTTCTTCATCCAACACTCATAACTCACATTGTCCTCCATGCCAGTAAACCGAACCTTTTCTCTCCCTCTGAACTTACCTTCATGATAAAAGGTTCTTTCTGCCCTATATATACGTTTAATTGGCGTTACATAGTCATAACCTCGTTTTTCTAAATCACGAACTGCTATTAACATCTCCTTCATAGACCCACGCCTTACAGGTATCTTAAACATCACGCATTCGCCCTTTCGCATACTGCTATGTTGCCTTTAACCCACTTTGTTGATTTCTTAAGTACTTCTTCTGCTTGTTTTAATGTCAATTCGCCAATTTCTTTAATACTTAATTGTCCTTTAATCCTGTCTTCATCTACTTTTCGACGAGTAGCTAATTTTTTTATGTTTAATTTAATTGCACTAACTTGTTGAGCATTAATTATTTCCTCTTGGATTTCTAGTAAATCTTCACCCGCATAAATTTATAAACCTAATCCGTGAATTGCAATTGCTTTTACTAAGCACCGCTGGATACTCGTGTTAATGTCAAAGCTGTTACGCTCTGCAATTGGCTTGTTTTGATTGTTTAGTAGTGGGTGACTTTGACTTAGTGATTTTCTTGTACAGTTAATTCCCCCCTACAAAGTAACCACAATCTGTTTTGAGGTAAGGCCCTCCATTAAATCGTTTTACTTCCCATATTGCTGTTGGATCTACTTTTTAACTGCCCATGATAAGTAGTTAAAACGCCCTTTCTTTTCAACATGTTCCGTGCAATCTATTTAAGCTAATTTAGAAAAGTAGTTTTCAGTTGTCATATGAATTTCCCCTTTTTAAAATGGTGCTATTTCCGTTTGTTTACTAGCTTCATAGACTTGCATAAGTGCTTGTAATCCATATTCGTAAGCTACAACCATTGATGCAGCGTTAGGCTCTTTGCTTTGCTTATATCGTTCAACCAAATTCATTAAAATTTGAATTTCAGCTTCAATTTTGGTTTGTAGTCCCACCTTATTCACCTGCCACTTTCTCTGTAGAATGAGACATTACATATTGCGTAATGCACTCTGTTTCTGCGTGTAAGTAATCACCACCAAAATCTAAGTAACTTTCACCGAAGTATATTTCTCCATTGCAACCTTCACATTCTTCAATAAAGTCTCTTGCTGATGAGTCATGATAATTACCGTAAGTAATTGGATTTTCAATCATATTTCATTCCTCCTTATTTACTGAGAGAAAACGTATGTTATAATACATGTAGCTAATTTTAGGGAATATTTTCTCTACAACGCTCGTTGCCATCGAGCGTTTTTTCATTTTTAATAGATAACTACCTAACAATCTGTTAAAATTTAGTTACCGATATGTGTAACAACTGGCCTGTGCTTCTGTACGGGCTTTTTTGATGCTTTCAGGCATCATAATACTCAGGAACCAGTCTATTAGGTAGGGCACCCTATTAGATTACCGAATATTACGAAAAGCAAGAGCTTGTCGTATTCACTCTATAAAAACGCTATTACAAACATAATCCCTTTTGGCTCCTATGGATTATCAACTTTTTTCATAATTTTTATCTTTGTTTTTTTATATTCATAATTTCGTAACATCTTTATATAATGTTTTAATGGATTTTATGTTAAACTTATAACATTCCAAGAAGTCCTTTACTTTTAGAATCGACAATTCTTCAATACCCTTAGTCTTGCCCTACATCCCCTGTAGGGCTTTTATCATTAGCTAGGGTGGTTATACCTCAACCTTATCTGTTCTGTTATGCACAACTCTAGTTCTTAAATTCCTTATGATCCACAAGATTTTCTTTTGTTCATATTCATCACGCTGCTGCTTATTCGTCATCTTGTTACCATCCCATTTTTTGTCCCAGACATCTATTCATTCGGTGTACCAGGTATTCCAATAAACATATTACTGACGATACTATTACCAGTGATAATGTGCTTTCCTCCATCATTTACATCGCTGCCCTATCGATTTCTGGAATAATTCCGCGTTTCGTTAGTATTTCATGAATAAATCTGTACTCATTGTAAACACTCCTCATAATTTTTTTAATAACAAAGCAAATCAACCATTTTCTCTGTTTTCTTAGAAATTTTTTTATAATAAAGAAAAGCTGATGGATAAAACCTCCATCAGCTTTTCTATTTCTTGCTATTCAATTAGAAGCTAACTGTCGCTGCTTCCTCTCCTGAATTAATCATTCGTTGTTCAATCTTTCCTAGCAGTTCCTTTATCTTACTTGAATAAAGTTTAACTGCTTTCGTAGATTGAGCATTCTTAAGCTCTTCTGTCCATTCTGCTAAATCTTCCTTTTCTTGATCATCTAGATAATCAAAAACTTCCTTTCGAGACATGGGGCTCACCTCAACTTAACTCTTTGTATTTGGCCGTTACATAACCAAATCTCCTCATCTCTCTATTTCTATTTATAACAGATTACTCCTCTTTTATTCCTTATTCTTTTTTTCGAGTTCGGTCAATTTCTTTGAAATAGACTGAAGCTCGTCAGTTTTTACTTGTTCCGTCGCCAAACGATTGTGCAGCAGAAAAGCTTGCCCTGAAATCCCAGCAAGAATACTCACCTTAAGAATATCCATCATTGTTTCAGGGTTAAACATTGCAACACCAACGAGTGAAGCAATACTGCCTACAAACATCTCTCCCAAGAAACCCGGGTGAAATGCAAGCTTGCTCTTACGAGGCAACAAAAACTTTTTGTTTGTGATGTAATGACTAGCCAATCCTGAGACCATACCAGCCACAACTGACACAATTACTGTAACCAACATAATATGCACCCCTTTTCGAAAAACTTTTGACATTGCAGCAGCAGTTTCTATTTAATAATTAGTTCCTATGACATAGCATCACCCCTTTCAGGCAAAAACAAATAACCTTCCAGGAAAATGAATTGTTTACACAATGAAATAAAGTAACATAAAGTTCCTTTTTGTGTAATTTCATTAACCCGAAAGGCTATAAGTAGTTAGTGATATAAAAAAGAAAAATAAAAAAATGCAACTAAATTATATCACAATGAAGTTTGTTTTATCTTTAAATTCAGAGAATTTATTCTGTTATTTAACTTTCTCAAGTTAACAAATCAGATTCTTTGATACCTTTACACTAATAATTCGAAAGCCTGATTATTATTTATTTTTTCAATCTGCCATCAATTATGCTATAGATTACAATACAATTTTGATGAATATAGAATTCCAGTATCTCAAATGCTACCTTTTTATCCTCTACATTTTCAAAGTTACATAAATTTATTATTCTAGTTCCTGTGATTTCGCCTAAATTAGTATGATTTTCAAACAATTCAGGTCTCATATAATCCTCAGCTGCGACTATTGATTCAAGTTGAAAGTTCTGATTCAATAATTCTTTAACTGAGAATGACTCTTTACGTATAAACTTTAGAACTTCCGCTAAATCAATAGGTACCATTATAACGGCCACTTTTTTATAATTTTCATAGCCGATATATCCACCCTTCATAGAAAATAAAAAAGACAAGGAATTAATCCTCGTCTTTTTCATAACCGCAGTCATTTTTTTCTTCATATTCTATTACCATAACCAAAAGCGATTGGCCTTGTTCACGTTCCATGAACCCGTTTGGTGTTATTTTTTTAACCATTTTCCCGTAATTTGCACAATACTTCAAAAAGCTATTCACTTCTTCATCAATTCTTAATGCATCAGCAATAACAGTTCTAATTTGCAACATAATAAATCCCTCCAAGTAATTTTTTTTTTAAAATATGTAATCTCAGAAATTCGAAATCCGTCTATTTCTGGTACATATTTAAATTCCAGAATTAAGTTGTTTTGTTTTACCAAAAACAATCCTTTTTTACTTTTGTAACAGTTCTTGGTTTTTTATAATTAAATAGACTTGGTTTACTTATATAAGTAACTTTGTAATTCTTATTTGTACTAAAGTAGTCTGATATAAATTCATCAGCTAATTCTACAGTAGTTACATGATTTCCTAAAAACATTTCTAGTTCTTTTTTGTTTTGATAAATGGTTAGGTGGCCATTCTTATCAATATCATCAAATATTAATTTGAATTGCCCTCCTAAGTCATTAATCACATTTTGTGATAATTCATCTTCAAACAAATAATCGTATTGAATTTTTTGTTTCAAATCTTCTACTTTGATTGGAGTTAAAGCATCTGTTTGAGGTTCATCCTTTATAAAGGTGTTATAAAAAACAAACATCATAGCTAAAACGCCTAACACTAAGAACAATCTCTTAATCTTCATAAATTCTTCATCCTTTCACAATGTGATGTTCTCCAAAAAACGCAAAAAAGCCCTTTTCGGAGTAATATTTAAAAAGAAAGTAAAAGTAAAAAACTTAAACTATCTTTGAAAATCGAAACCCCGAAAGGGCTATAGTGGTTATAGATATAAAAAGTTGAAATTTAAAAAAGGTATACTTAATTTTAACAAATTACACCTTTAAAAACAAAAATATTCAGAATATTTAATCCGTTAAATTTATGTTATGATGAATATTATAAACCCTCAGAATGGAGTTTGATTTACAATTGAAAAAACGTCTAATTTCTGTTTTTCCAATATTAATATTTATAATTGGCGTTACCTTACTTTTACTAAGACAGTTCGTTTTTTTTCCATATAAGGTTTCTGGAGTCTCTATGGAAAATACCTTATTTAATAATGACAAGGTTTTAATTAATCATCTCACCCATTCAATAGACGATCTGCAAAGATTTGATATAGTTGTTGTTAATTCCCCCCTAGAAAACACTTCTAATAAAAAAAAATTATAAAAAGAGTAGTTGGTTTACCTGGAGATAGAATAGAATATAAATCACAGATGCTTTATATAAATGGACTTCAGGTAAAAGATGCATACTCAAAAGGTAAAACAGCTGATTTTTCATTGAAAAATATTTATGGTTTCGAAAGGGTTCCAAATAATACAATTTTTGTATTAGGGGATAATCGTGAAGAAAGCTTAGACAGTAGATTTAAAGAAATAGGATTTATATCTTTGAATGATATTGAAGGTAAGGTAATTTTACGCTATAAACCATTAAATAAATTTATGAAATTTTAATACAATTAATTAAACATATAAAAAAGGTCCAACTGTAGGAAAGTCGGACCTTTTTAAAATATGATTTTGATTAGTTAAGTTCGACTGATAAAAAACTTATAGATGAACCTTCTAAAATCTTCGCTATTATAGATTTCTGCTAAAATCTTATTTAGCTACACCATTAAAATTTGATGCAAGTAATCCATTATCCTGCTCTTTAGAAGTTGTTCCTGCAGTTTTCTGTTCTGGTTTTTGTTCGGGTTTCTGCTCTGGCTTTTCTTTCTCAAGAACTATAACATTTACTGTTTCAGTTGAGCTATTTCCTACCTTATCGGTTGCCGTTACTTGAACTGATATTGTGCCTGGCTTACTTGTATCATACGCTCCTACTGTTATTACTGGATTTGGATCTTTATTATCTTTTACACTCACTAAACTTTCTGGACTTAATTTATCTCCCACATGTACGGTTACACCTTGTTTCGCTGTTATTACTGGTGCTTCCGTATCCTTCTCCTCTTCCTTTTCTACTACTTTTACTGTTACCGTTACTGTTGAGCTGTTACCCGTATTATCAGTTGCCGTTACTTGAACTGATATTGTACCCGGTTTACTTGTATCGTACACTCCCACTGTTACTACTGGGTTTGGATCTTTATTATCTTTTACACTCACTAAACTTTCTGGACTTAATTTATCTCCTACATGTACGGTTACACCTTGTTTCACTGTTATTACTGGTGCTTCCGTATCCTTCTCCTCTTCCTTTTCTACTACTTTTACTGTTACCGTTACTGTTGAGCTGTTACCCGTATTATCAGTTGCCGTTACTTGAACTGATATTGTACCCGGTTTACTTGTATCGTACACTCCCACTGTTACTACTGGGTTTGGATCTTTATTATCTTTTACACTCACTAAACTTTCTGGACTTAATTTATCTCCTACATGTACGGTTACACCTTGTTTCACTGTTATTACTGGTGCTTCTGTATCCTTTTCCTCTTCTTTTTCTACTACTTTAACGATTAGTGTTGTACTTGAGCTATTTCCTGATGCATCTGTTGCCGTTACTGTTACTTGAATTTCTCCTGCCTTACTTGTATCGTACGCTCCTACTATTACTACTGGGTTTAGATCTTTATTATCTCTTACGTCTACTAAATCTCCTGCATTTAAGCTATCTCCTACATAAACAGTTACACCTTGTTTCGCTGTAATTACTGGTGCTACTGTATCCTTTTCTTCTTCTTTTTCGACTACGTTGACGGTTACTGTTGTACTTGAGCTATTTCCTGATGCATCTGTTGCCGTTACTGTTACTTGAATTTCCCCTACCTTACCTGTATCGTACGCTCCCACTATTACCACTGGGTTTGGATCTTTATTATCTTTTACTTCTACTAAATCGCCTGCACTTAAACTATCTCCTACATGTATAGTTACACCTTGCTTTGCTGTAATTACTGGTGCCACTGTATCTTTTTCAGGTTTCTCCGGTTTTGTTGTACCACCATTATTACCTTCACCACCTGTTGGTGGTTTTATATCTCCCCCGCCACTATTACCTTCACCACCTGTTGGTAGTTTTGCATCTCCTACGTTACTAGAATCTCCAGAAGCTGGCGTTTTTTTATCATGATTAACTGGAGGCATTGAATTATCTGCAATAGCAACCCCATCATTGATATTTAAATCGCCACCAAATACAAAGTTCTTACTATCCTTATTATCCGAAACAGAAGGATTGTTTGTTGCTGATGCTATTGAAGTATTTAAATCTGAAAAACGATTATTTGATTTATCACCGTCAATAACTGATGCTAGATTTCTATCTGAATTTATAGCCGCGGTAGCAATTGAATCAGTTAAATCATCAAATTTCTTTTTAGTTTTGTTATTTTCAATGATTCCGGCTAAATTTTGAGCAGAGCTACGTTTTGCATTATCAATGATTTCATCAAAATCGTTAGTATTTAAATTTTCATTCGTTTCATTCTTACTTTCATCTTTTTTCTCATCTTTCTTCTTTTCTTTTTCAGTATCTTTTTTCTTTTTAGATACTGATGCTGTTTTGGTGCTCTTTTTTTCCGAAGAAAACAGCGAGCAGCCTGAAACTACCCCAACACTTAAGGTAGTAGCAGTAGTTGCAAGTAAAACTTTCTTGAAGATTTTTGAATAATCTAAAGGCACAATCAATTCCTCCCCATTACTTAACCTGCACTTATAGTTGCAACAGATGTAGCAGAACTATTAGGTGTAGAATTACTAATTTTTTCGAGTAAATCTTTATTTCCAACCTTTTGAGCAAACTTTTTAGCTTCCTCAGATTTATTTAATTTCAAATAACTATTAACAATAATTCCTTCTCTTCTACCATCTAGTGGCACTTGATCTATTAATTTGATAACTTCTTCATGTTTGTTATCTAACGCAGCAATTTCAAAATTAATTAGTGAATTTTTAGTTTTAAGTTCTTTTACCTTTTTCAAGTTATCAACAGCTATATAATATGAAACTACTGATTCTGCAAAATCTTGCTCTAAGTCAATAGCCTTTTGTGCTTTACCGCTTAAAAGATAAGTAAATAAAACTGCCTTTTTATCTTCTTTTCCTAACTTTTTATAATCCACTTTATCAAATTCCAAGGCAGCATCTTGATATTTTTGAACTGCAGATAATCTTAATCCATTTATTAAATTCACATTAACTTCTAAACTATTTACATCATTTGCAGATGCAGCCTGTAAATTCTTCAAATTACTAAAGGTAAGACCTGCTAATATGAATAAAACAATCGATGCGATTCCTATAATAGCGTACTTATATTTTTTTATATTATTTAGGATTCCTTTTTTATCTATTACTACTTTCTCTTCATGTTCAGGTTTAGTTTCACTTAGTAGATTTCTTTTCTTATTTAAATTGATTTCATCACTTTCTGGTTCCCTTTTAGCCACAGCTATTTTTTGTCTCTTTTGTGCTTCTTCTATTTTCTTTTCTTCCTCTAATCTACGTTTTCTTAATTCTTCAAGTTTTTTCTCCTCCGCCTTACGACGTGCTTCCACTTCTGCCTGTTTCTTTGCTTCTTCTTCTGCTTTCCATCGCGCTTCCACTTCTGCCTGTTTCTTTGCTTCTTCCTCTGCTTTCCGTCGTGCTTCCGCTTCTGCCTGTTTCCTTGCTTCTTCCTCTACTTTTCTACGTGCTTCCGTTTCTGCCTGTTTCCTTGTTTCTTCTTCCGCTTTCCGTCGTGCTTCCGTTTCTGCCTGTTTCCTTGCTTCTTCTTCCGCTTTCCGTCGTGCTTCCGCTTCTGCCTGTTTCCTTGCTTCTTCTTCTTCTGCTTTTCTACGTGCTTCCGCTTCTGCCCGTTTCCTTGCTTCTTCTTCCGCTTTTCTACGTGCGTCTTCTATTTTAAATTCGCTTTCAGAAGTGCCTGCCTGTTTTTGAATTGTAGTGATCCAATCAAGAGCTGGGTTATTATTTGAAGATTCATTTTTAGGTAAATTTACATTTACACTTTCTTCACGTTGGTTCTGCGGTTGTTCTAAATGCTCTTGTTGTATTTGCTCACTTACTGGATCTTTATAGACATCCTCATATTGTTCTTCCTCCTCTGCTAGTAATCGTTCTCGTCGTTCTTTTTCTTGTCTAATCCTTTCCTTAATTACGTTTCTTTTTCTATTATTTTGCATATAACAACAATGGCCTCCTTTCTATCGGTACCTCATTAATGAGAGTAATTAAATTATTCATCCTTCATAATTAATCATGAGATATTTCTACAGAAAAACTAAGGAAAATTAGAGATAATATTATTTCTTTAAGCATGATAAATAAAAAAAGGATAAATAGGTAGCACCCATTTATCCTTCTTTTTATTTATCATCTATTGAGTTTATCGTTTTCCGACAAAAAACTTCTTCCTTAAAATGTAAAAATATGAAACGCCAATTTTAGGCGGGAGATGAATGTCGCTTGGCATAAGCCAACATGTTTACTACCATATACTTGTACAGATTGCTCTTTGAAAACTGAAGATATAAGGTTGGTTGCAGAAAAGTGTTGCAACCGTAAAATCTTCAACGTTCTTGCGCCCCACGTTTGCCGAAGTTGTGAAAACCAAGCTAAAGTAGGAAGTGTGGTGAGTAATTCGAAGTACATGTTATACCCTTAATACATCACTTTATTCTCAATTTTCAGACAGAAAAAGATACAACACGCTCGTTATACTGTATATCCTGATAAATACAAATATATATTTTCACGCCATATTAAGTTCATCCATTACTTTCAACTTTTCATGTAATAGATTAAAAATTTCATCTTTATAGTCACATTTCTTCAATTTTTTAATTGCTTCATCCTTTATTTGTGACACTCTTTCAGTTGTTATCATAAGTGCTTTTGCAATTTCTTTATGCAAATATACTTTACCATCTAGAAGACCAAAACATAGATTTAGTACCATCTTTTGCTTTGGGTTTAATACTTCATCAAATATTAACCATATCTCGTAATTTAAGTCCTCAATTACCATCTCATTTGTTGACGGAATTGCTGAACTATCATCATAGAATGGATTTAATATACCTATATCTTCATTTATTGTATCTACATCCAAAGTCATAGTAGTAGCTCGCTTATAATATACGTTGTGCTTAATGACTGTTTCGCTAGTTACATTTAACTCTTTTGCTACTTCTTCCACTGAAGGGGTTCTGTTGTACATTTGTAGATATTTATCTTCTAACTCGACATATCTTAAATTAAATTGATTCACATAATGAGGGATTTTAAAAGGTCCAGACTTTTTTCTACATATAATTCCTAACATACTTTTTTGTATCCACCAAAAAGCGTACGTGGAAAAGCAATAACCTAAAGCCGGATTAAAGTCTTCCATTGCCCGTAACATTCCTTCATTACCCTCTTGAACCAGATCATCAAACTCTATATCAGGGTGCTTGTTTTTGTACTTTCTTGCAATAGATAATACTAGTCCTACATTCACATGAAACAAATAATCACGTAGATCCTTTTCACCATGTTTGTACCGCTGAAATAATTTCAAACTTTCTTGTTTTGATAGTACCTTATAATTCCCAATTTCCTTAATTTCAAAAGTGTTCTCTTCTAGATTTGCCATTGGCTTAATACTTCTTGCAGTAGAACCTTGTGTTATAGTTTTATTTAATGACTCATCGCGATTCAAGCTGCTATATGATTCATTCATACCTATTCCTCCCTTCTCATTTTTAACGAATTGTTTCTAAAAATATTTTTGTCTCCTTTTGTACGTTACTAATCAACTTACAGTTCCTTGCGCATGTATTGGCAAGTTCTTTATGTGCTTTCGTTTTTCTCAATTCTATATAAATATCGCATCCTTTGCAGATGCTACTAATACCTTCCATTATTTCTAATTGTCTTCTTCTTTCATATAAAAACTGCTCTTTTGTTTTCTTCTCGCTTACTCGTCTCCCCATTTGTTTCACCTCGTATACATGAATAGTATTATTTAGTAAGTGAACTACCCACCACTTAACGTTCTAACGGACTGTTTGAAGTGGGGGCTTCTCGGTTAGTCGTTACTTTTGGTAGCTAACGAATTCGTCCTAAGACAGCCGAGCTAACTCCCTTGTTCCAAGGGTTATTTTATTGCTATCTATGCTAACGCCAATAGGCGTATTGCTTCATTTTTGATATTGATAGCTGCGTTATAATCTCTATCGAGATTTACACCGCATATACAAGAATAGACTCGCTCAGACAATGACATATTTTTCACATTTCCACAACTGCTACATGTTTTTGTGGAAGGAAACCATTTGTCTATTTTCACAAGCTGTTTGCCTTGTTCATTTAGTTTATAAGCTAAGAAAGAAGTGAACATACCCCAAGCATTATCAGCGACGCTTTTTCCAAAATGAAGTGCTTGCGATATTCCCTTCATATTTAGATCTTCAATAGCTACAACATCAAAATGAGTAGCTAACTCTTTAGACTTACGATGAAGGAAGTTCTTACGTTGGTTTGCTACTTTTTCATGCAGCTTAGCTACACGGATACGTTGTTTATTCCAACGCCCTGAACCTTTTGTACGTCTTGATAATACTCGTTGAGCATTTGCTAATCGGTCTAACATTTCACGATAGAACTTAGGATAATTGGCTCTCTCATCCTCAGAACTGACGTATAATTGATCCATCGCAAAGTCTAATCCAACAACTGTTTCTACTTCTTCTTGTACGATCTCTTTTTCGTATTCAGTCAAAATGGACACATAGTATTTACCAGTAGGTGTCATAGAAATCGTACATGACTTGATTATATGGTCTTGTGGTATTTCTCTATGCTGTTTGATACGTACCATTTTCAGTTTTGGCAATTTGATATGACCGTTAAGCAACATAATATTTCCGTTCACTACATTCGTTGTATAAGACTTTCTGTCTTTTTTTCTTTTGAATGTTGGGAAGTCATTTTGACCACGAAAGAAATTTTTATAGGCAGTTTGCAAGTTTAGTTGAGCATTTGCCAAAGCTAATGAATCCACTTCTTTTAACCACTCAAATTCTGCTTTGTATTTCGCAGGAGTGAGAAGCTTTTGTTTTTTTAGTTGTTCTTTATCCTCTTTGTGTTTTTCATACGCTTCTTTCCGTTCAGCTAACATTCTGTTATACACGAAACGTACACAACCGAAGGTTTTACGCATAAGATGTGCTTGGTCTTCTGTTGGATACAAACGGAATTTATATGCTTTATTCTGCTTTGTCATATCATTTCA
>NZ_JBMOWC010000054.1:0-30450 GCF_049310765.1 Bacillus sp. PSXD-155
TTGTAGAATTCCATCTTTCCTCCCTCAAATGTAACACTTTATGAGTATAAGAATATTTTCCAACTTTTAATGTAATGTAAAATTAATATAGTTACAATTACTAATTATATGGATTTATAGTTTCTTTTACAAACTTGTATCACAATACGAGAAATTATTAAAATATGGTTCACTAATAATCAATGGGAGTTTTATTCATCATCACTGATTATTAGTCCACTCCAGATAGGCTTTTACAGGGAGTCCGACTTCTTTGCCACATCTAAATTTTGAGGTGGGAGTCTTACTACCCGCAAATAGCCAGATTAAAATAAATATGGTTTTTCACCTTTATTTCTTTTAATAGTTTCTTTTGATTTTTATATAGATAATTTCGAAGGAGCGTATTTTATGAAAAGAATGTTGACCGAAAGAGAGTTAGAAGTGGCTATTTATGTAGCAAAAGGATTTACAGATGTAGAAATTTCAAAAAAAATATATGTTACCCCTCGAAGAATTTCAACGATAATTAATCATATTAAAGAAAAATGGCATATTAATTCTAGAGTGGAATTAGGTATTTTAGTTTATCATTATGGTTTTATAGATGCACCCTTATTTTCAAATAAAGAAAATCATTTATTCGAAAAGGTTGCACAATAATTGGCCAAGTATAATGTGTTCATTTACAAATAAAAACAGAAAAGTCGCTGAACTTTTATTATTTAAGATAATTCTGAAGGTGATGGGCATGTATGGATTGCTAAAAGAAAAAATATAGATTGTATTTAGATATTTTAGTAAGAATGATTGTACCAGAAACTTTTAAAACCCCAATAATAGAGGACTCTTTGGATGTTTTATTGAAGGGATTCAAACGACTTTTAAAAGGTAAAAACATACCTTTAGACAATGTTTCTTCTTCAACAGCAAGTATAGCTTTTAATGTAGAAAATCCATCCATTTTGATTAAGCTTTTTTCAAAAAGGGTGGGTTTCTTCAGTTTATAGGAAAGGTATACTTAACTCATAAAAATTACAATAAAATAGGTAAACAGGTTTTCATAAGAAATAGAAAACTCCACTGAACACTATAAATATATTATTTTAAATTAATTGGTTGTTGTTGAGTA
Organism: Bacillus sp. PSXD-155; assembly: GCF_049310765.1. NCBI lineage: Bacteria > Bacillati > Bacillota > Bacilli > Caryophanales > Bacillaceae > Bacillus > Bacillus sp. PSXD-155. The sequence goes on from NZ_JBMOWC010000054.1 coordinate 1,112, forward strand.
ATACAATGTATCATACCACCATTTTTATAAAGCTCTCTTACATCAATCCCCACAACTTTACGATCAGGATAAAGTTTTTGAATCATCTCATTTGCTATTTTATCATTAGGATCATTATAGTTAGGAACTAAGATAACTTGATTCGCTATATAATAATTAATATATGAACCTTTATAATCAAGCTGCTTCCCATTTTCTAATGTAACATTATTCTTGCTTAGCGGCAGATATACATACTTGTACTTATTCCCCTCAGCATCTTTTGCCTGCAACAACTTGTTAATATCTTTATCAGACGTTCCCCATTCAGCTAAATCTTTTTTGTTTAATGTTATAATAGTAGATTTATCGTGGAATTTTGCAAATCCATCAATATGAAAATCAGTAATATCTAAGTTAGGTACTCCATCTAACCAAATAAAATTTGTTACCCCAAGGTCACTAATATATTTTTCAATATCTTTTTCTGACAATTTTGCATTTCTATTTTTATTCGTTACAGCACTTCTAGTTAGTAAAGCAGTTCCATTACAATCTAATTCAATTGCGCCACCTTCAAGAACAAATTTATTCCAATCAATTCTTTCAATTCCTAACTGTTTACTAAGATTCTCACGAAGACGAGCATCTTTCTTATATGGTGTTTTCTTTCCCCATCCGTTAAATCCTGGGTCTAATATCTTTAGATTTTTGTCATTATCATAAACAAAAATTGGTCCAGTATCTCTCGCCCATACATCGTCAGTAGGTGCGATAAAGAAATCAATTTTCTCCATATTTACCCCGTGATCTATTAAAACCTCAGTAATTCTTTCTTTTTCTTCTTGATCATATGCAACAATATGAACTTTTTCGCCTTTACTTAAAGCATTTGTCATTTGAATCCAAATTGGCTCTACTTCTTGCTGATATTTTTGCCCATATGTAAATTCATGAGGCCATTGTAGCCATGTTCCTTCATGTTTGTTTTTTTCATCTGGCATTGTATACTTTCCTATTTGTTTTCGCACCTCTACTTTCTTCATATCTTTTCTTTGCGTTTTTTCAATTTCCTTCGCCTGAACTTTCTCAATCCCCTTCCCTAGAGCATAACCACTGAAAATAGATGTGGTTAGTATAGCACTCATACACAAATTCGTTATTTTTTTCATTTCTTAACCTCCTTTTCTGTCTTACTGTAAACCTTTACATAGTGTGAAGGTCAAGCTTTTCCATTTGAATTATTTAAATATTTTAAATGGAAAGTGTAATTTGAATCGAACTTTATACAAAACAAGTAAGAATCAACTATTTCTACTATAATCATCATTTTTTCATAAAATCTTACACTCTTTTCTTTTGTTATCCTTTTTATACTATGTACTGTATTATTTTCGAAAATAATACAGTACATGAAATTTCATATTAAATACATATTCGTTCATTTATTAATTTGTTTATTCAGTTTATATTTAACTATTCAAAAGCAGTTGCAATTCTCTCTTTCATTTTCTGTAATACTTCACTGCTCAATACTTTTTGACCAGTAGGAAGTTTTAATATGGCAGCGGCACCTTTACTAAGGTATATTTCTTGATCATTATTTTGATTTACTACCAATATTCCTTGCCCTTCAAATTCGAAATAACTAATATCTTTTGTTTCATTTGTATTATTCTTTATTGCTGTATATAATCCATATAAATCTTTACTTCTATTTTCTCCGCCCGTTCGAATCGGTTCAATATCATTCGCAACAATTAGTCCTTCTGGCTGCTCACCCTTCATAATAAACCACAGCTTTTCATTTGTTGGTAATAGTAAATTCTTAAATTCAGAGCTATTTAAAATTTGCTGTGCTGGAATTGTTGCATAGATTGGTAACGAAAATGGAGATGTTGTTATTTTTTCAAAACTTAAATTTTCAGAAGAACTTCCCTTACTATATTGATAATCTTTTAATGCGATTGATTGTACTGATTCACTTTTATTTTTTGATGCATAACTAATTTTACTACCGAAAATAATAACGGTCATTAAGCACATGCACGGTATCACAAGCTTAAGTAGTTTTCCCATTTATGAACCCCCGCTTTTAATATTATTAGTTTGCATGGATATTATAAACAGTTTCACTCCACCAAAAATTATTATTGTTATGGAACGTACTGAAATTATGATTATAATGATCACCATACCAAGGGTCCATGTACGTTATATAATCTGTTCCATTTGTCCCTTTATAAAATCCATCAAGTACTAGAAAGTGTCCGATGTTAGCTCCATTTTGCCACATAATGAGTGCAATCATCGGCTGATTACTATTAATTTGACTTTTGAACCAATCATATGATTTTGCTCCAGTACTTATAGCTGAGCTAACACCATATCCTGATAATCCATATTGTATTTCACGTGAAGTTGCAGGATTATTATATGATCCACCCTTAACATACCTAACGTACTGATCTTGTGAAGGAGTTTTCCAAAAATAATTTAAAACTGAAACCGAAGTGCCTGCCCAACACCAATTTGATCTTTCTTGTAATATGTTAGGTACAGATAATTTACGATCTATTGATGTATTTGGAGGATTTCCATTAATATACGCTGACGTTACATATACTTTTTTTCCATCTTTAAAATAATAAAACCAACGATTATCTAAATTTCCTGTCCAGTAATCTTTAACCGCTTCACCATACTCCCATCCTTTAAAAGATACTGTTGTATTTCCGGGAATCACATCTACAATATTTGCATTCAAACTTTTTGCCTCTCTAACATTTACATTCAATGGAGCTGTTGTTCCTGTAAATTCAACTTCCTCTGCTATTATTTTCTGAACACCAATAAAACTAAATGTGAAGAACAATAAAAACATACAAACAATAAAATGCTTTCTTCCCTTCATTTCTCCACCCCTTCATCAGTACTAAAAAACATCAACAATTCATCCTTATTAATTGTTCAAGCTTAATATTACATACTAACGAAAAATGACTTCTCATAAAGTGAAACTTTGATCAGTAGTGGTTTTATTCATCCCCCACTGATTGTTAGTTAAACCAATCGGGCTGCTCTGCAAATAGCGGGATAAATTCCAATACAAAAAAGGAGCCTATAAATTTTTATAGGCTCCTTTTTATTTCGTCGTTATTACTTAGCTAATTCTTTTGTACCCTTCATTACATCAATGAAGAATCCCCAGTTATTCACTACAGAAGAGATACTGATATGTTCATCTGGAGTGTGGACGTTAAAAATGTCTGGTCCGAATGAAATTGCATCTAATTCAGGCATTTTTTGAACGAATGCGCTACACTCAATCCCCGCATGCACAGCGAAGATTTCAATTTCTTTATTGTATTTTTCTTGATGCACTTTTTCAAATAAATTACGAATTTGTGAGTTTGGATTGTATGGCCATTCTGGATACTCTGACTCTATTTCAAATGTAGCACCAACTAATTCAGCAATATATTTGATTTCTTCTGCAACATGTTGTTTTAAACTACTTACAGAACTTCGCACTTCGTTACGTAATTTAATTTCATCTTGCAACGTTTCAATAACGCCTAAATTTGTTGAGCTTTCTACAAGACCTTTAATATCCATGCTCATACTTTGAATGCCATTTGGAATTAAGAATAATGATGAAATAAGCTGCTTTTGTGTCTCTTTAGCAAATACTTTTTCAACTTTTTCATCCAATTTTGTCAGTGTAACATGAACATCTGGATCAACAGCACGCATTTCTTCTTGTAATACACGTGTCCATGATTCTAGTTTTTCTTCTACTTGTCCTACATCTTCTGTACGAATTAAAAGTGTAGCTACACTTTCACGCGGAATTGCATTCGTTTTTAATCCGCCGTGAACTTCACTTATGTTAAACTCCGTATGTGCTGATAAATCACGTAATACTCGTCCTAATACTTTGTTCGCATTACCACGTTGTTTATCAATTTCCATACCAGAATGTCCGCCTTTTAGACCACCAACATATAGACGGTATGCATCCATATTCGCTGGCGTTTCATCCCAAATTACGGGAATTGTTTCAACAGCTTTCGCACCACCTGCACTACTTACAAGTAATTTATGATCTTCTTCAGAATCAATATTTATAAATATCTTTCCTTCAAAATGATTTGGATCAATAGCAAAAGCCCCGCCCATTGTCGTTTCTTCTTCAGTAGTGATAACGACTTCAAGTGCTGGATGCGTAATTTCTTTTGAATCTAATAAAGCTAATGCATACGCAACTGCAATACCATTATCAGCACCTAAAGTTGTTTGATTTGCATATAACATATCCCCAATGATTCTTAATTCAATTGGATCTTTTTCAAAATCATGTGCTGTTGCTTGATTTTTTTCGCAAACCATATCCATATGACCTTGAATAATAATAGCTGGTACATTTTCATAACCAGCTGTTGCTTCTTTTTTAATAATGACATTTAATGCTTCATCTTGAATGACTTCTAAGTTACGCTCTTTTGCAAAGCCCACTAAATAATCACTAATTTCCTTTTCATTACCTGATCCTCTAGGAATCTTTGAAATTTCTGCAAAATGATAAAATACAGGGTGCTTTGTTAATTGTTCTAAAGTAGAATACATTTTTCAAGCTCCTTTCAAAATGAAAAAATAGTATGTAAGTCTTTTATCATTATACCATGATTCATTATTTTACCTTTCTTTTAACTTTTATTGTTCATTTTATGTAAAACACTCTTACAACATTGTAAGGGCATTGTAATCTATATCGATTTTTCTCATTTAATAATAGCCGTATACTTTTTAAAGAAACACATTAAAGGAGATAAAGAAAATGAAAAAGTTTTTAGCAATTATTACACTATGTTTATTATTTTCTAGTTTTACTATTGGCTGTGAGAGAGCGTCACTAAATAGAATTGGTAAAGATGTATATTACATGCAGATAAAAGGCGAAGGAACTATCGAAAAGGTAGATGGTAGAAACTTACGAAACTATACGCTGCCCGCATATGATGAAGATGGCGTCAAAAAACAAATTACATTTAGAAGTACAAAAAAAGAAAACAATCATAAATTAAATGCAGACGCGTTTTTACGCCTTTATGTAGATCAAGATGATAATAATAAAAATGAAATATCATCAATTGAAGTAAAGTCCTATGAAGAGATTCAGAAAGCAGATTTGCCTGAAAAAATAAGAGAAAAGTTTACTATTAAATAAAAAAAAAAGAAAATGCTCTATGCATTTTCTTTTGTTCTTTTCACCTGTATATATTTTGAACTACTATTATTCATCAGTTTCTCTAACCGATTTATATTCTCCGTTAATGCACCTTTCACAAGAGAGAAATCTGTATTTGATTCTTCTTTTTTTTCTTTAAAAAACGAAGACTTTTGCACATTGACTTCAGCCATCTCTTCTCCCCCTTTTCAAAAAGATACAACCTTTTATTTATATTATATAGCAAATGTAGAAAGAGTGTACACTTATGATTTTCTTTTTAATTCTTCTTCTAATTCTTCTACTTGCTGCAACGTATCCCCTTTTATTAAAGAGAAATCTGTTGTACCTTCAACTCCTATCTCGCATTATCTCTTTTTTATTTTTGTTAATTATCATAAAATTAACAACATTAATCTACTACTACTTAATAATATTTGATATTATTAAGTAGTAAATTAATGGAATTATCATCTAATATATTTTTGGTTAAAATAATTTTTCATACAAGGAGGTTAACCATATTGAATATTATCGTGACTCCAGAATTATTAGAATGTTCAGCCGAAAAATTCAAAAGTGCTCAAGAACAAGCACAAGTACAATTTACCAACCTTCGAAAAGATATCTCATATCTTGAATCAATTTGGTATGGTTCTACCAAAGAAAAGTTTTATTATGATTTTCAACAATCTAGCCAAGTAATGAATAAATATATTCATTACCTTCAGCAGATTGAAACTCAACTAAAAAGGGCAGCCGAAAAATTCAGAAAAGTAGATGATGAAACAGGAGCTGAGTTATCCACAAATAATGGGAGTTTACTCGATTCTCTCAAAAAGGGATTGATGACCGCATTATCTCCCACCGTTAAATTAGGTATAATGGCAGGTGTATTAAATGTTATTCCAAACAAAAAAAGAAATGATTTAGTAGATATCGTCACTCGTAAATGGGTTAATGGTAAGGCGGGAGAATTATGGAATAAATTAATTCCCTTGAAAGACTTTTCAACATTAGAAAAAACCGCTGCATCATTAGGAAAATTAGATAAATCTCTTCCTAAAAATAGTATTAAAGAATCTAATATTTCTAAGCATATTATAAAAAATATGAAACCCTTTGGTATAGCTTCCATTACCCTTACTACATTAGGTGAAGTAAATTCATTAACATCAGCCATACAAAGTGATTTTAAAAAATATGATGGCTCTCAAGCTGGTGTTAATATTGCTATGGATACAGTTTATTCTACAGGAAAGGTAGTTGGAAATTTAGCTTCAACTTATGCAGGTGGAGTAGCGGGTGCTGAAGCGGGTGCATTAGCTGGCTCATTCATTTTCCCTCCAGTTGGTACAGCTGTTGGTGCAATTGCAGGTGGCATTATTGGTTCTACTGTAGGTGGCACCGCATTCAATGAATTGGCAGATAAATTTGTACCTCGTCAAAAGTTTAAAGAGAGTATTTCAAGTTTTACAGATAGCTTCACTAATTTTTTAAAATAAATTAAAAATCAATTGAAGAAATGAGGTAAAAAAAGTCTCTAATTAGACTTTTTATGAGCTATGAATAAAAAACAAATTGTTTCCATAGAGGAATTAGCATTTCTAATGAACTCTATAGAAAATCAACCTTATGCAAAAGAATTACTAAGTCTTATCTATGATGAACTAGAGAAAGCAGATGTCGAAAAAATATTATTAACTGCAGCGCATTCCCTATTTGCTAGAGGATTATTAAACTTTAATCAACAAACTAAAGAAATGCAATTACAACCGGGTATAAAGAAATTATTCAGCACTATGTGTAATCCGCACCTTTCATTATTACTTCAAAAAGTCGATTTTACAAACGAAACAACGATTACTGCTAACATTTATATTGATAACACTTCAAACGTTACATATCAGAGTTTAGATGGTATTATACATGAAATCGAAGGGATTTCAGACGATAGATTATTTTTAGAATCTAAAAATTTATTACAGCTAGGATTTCAAGAAGAGGAAAAAGAAAGTAACATTGTAGGAACTCTCCCAAACCACATCGTACAAAATATCGAAAAGTTATTCCCATTGTCTATTCAAGAAGGGAAAACAATGTTAATCGAGAATGGATTTAATTCCTTATATGCTGAAAATTTTATAAGGGATTTAAAAACAACGCAGTCGATTTACACTATTATGCGTCTAGATACAACAGAAAAGAATGAGGTTATTTCTGACAATGGATTCTTTGTTATTGAATCACCAAACACTCAATGGCTATTAACTCAAAATATAATAAATGATTCCTTTGATATAACCTATTTAACCAAAAATCTTTTCGAAAATGAAATAGCAAAACTAATAAAACATTAATCCTCTAAGACGGGAGTATATTTATATTGAATAAACATCAGAATTCTAACAAAAAAAAGGAAGGTCTTTTCGAAAATAGGATATTACCTATCATCACTGTTCTTTCAGGTGTAATTCTACTAGTGTACAAAGGGTTAGAATTTATTTCAAAGTATGTACTACTTTTAATCTTATTTGCCCTAATTATTGCTTCTTTATACTTATTGTTTATGCGAGAAATAGTTGGTGCTGCTATTGGATTTATTTTTGCAGCTCTTGGATATTATATGTATAAAATTATTTTTAAACAAAAAAAGAAATAGCGGATAAACAAATCATAAAGATGTAATTTAAAAGAGAATGCTTTTACGCATTCTCTTTTAAATTACCCTCTTTTATATACTTATATGGGATCGCCTCTATAAGTTTTTCTAATCCATTTACATTTTGAGTTAATGCACCTTTCACAAGAGAGAAATCTGTATTTGATTCTTCTTTTTTTTCTTTAAAAAACGAAGACTTTTCTACATTGACTTCAGCCATCTCTTCTCCCCCTTTTCAAAAAGATACAACCTTTTATTTATATTATATAGCAAATGTAGAAAGAGTGTACACTTATGATTTTCTTTTTAATTCTTCTTCTAATTCTTCTACTTGCTGCAACGTATCCCCTTTTATTAAAGAGAAATCTGTTGTATCTTCGTTACCTTCTTTAAAAAAATCATTGTCATAATCTTTTACCACTACAATCACCTCTACATGCTAGTGTAGGAATGATTGTCCAATTTTATTCAACTTTGTCGGATTTTGTTTTTAATTTATGTATAGAAGAAAAGGACAGAAAAAGATTCTGTCCTTATTTACTAAAATAACTATGATGTATTGTTAAATTATATACATTTTCAAAATCCCGATCTTGCAGGTTATTTTTCTTTCCATCAATAACAATGAAAACGTCACTTACTATTTTTGCTGGTATAATCCCGACATTTTCTACTTGCACCGCTTTCTGCTCATTCAATTGCTCGATATGTTCTAACGGAACGATAATACTAAATTGCGAGCGAATACCACGAAAGTTTGTATTTAATTCTTTCGCGGCTTCAAAAACAACAATTTTCGCACCAATCTTTTCCCCATATGAATCTAAAAATGCATTTAAGCTCTTTGTATATTCCTCTTCCGTATGCCATTCCATCGTACCGAATACTGCTGGATTAACATTTTGAATAATTGTCGTGTATATTTCTCCTCTCGCTTTAGATGCAATTAATGATCGTTTTATTGATTGAACTGTCTTGCCAATATCGCTAAATTTCGCACCCCATATTTCAGAAATATTAGGTGTTAAAATGAACGCAATATCAACAAAAATAACCATTGCAGTAAACATTAAAAGATTTTTCCAGAGGGTTAAATCAATTCCTTTTATCATGAAATACACGGTGACAGATATGATAAACAAACCATACCAAGTCTTTCTAATACGTTGCTTTTTCTCCTCGTACAACTCCTCATTTTTCCAATAAAAGAAAACAAGGACTACAAAGACAATCGCTAAAACAAATAAGCCAATTCGAATGTTAGAGATCATTAATCACATCACCCTCCATTCAAAAACTACTCACGATATCATTACATGCGCAAGCTGCTCTCTTTATGACAAAAGACGTGGACAAGCTTCTAAAATTAGCTACATCGCATATACATTAGAAAGTACCACGTCTTTTATCCTGTTATTTGTGGGCAGTAAGACCCCCACTGATTAAAATTTCACTTTACCATGAGTCTATATTGTATATGTAGACAAGCATTCATTTCAAATTTTCGTATTAAAAAGAAATATGTTTCGGAATTTCCCCTTCAGGTACTTCTCCATCCATACTTAAATAATAATGACGAATCGGACGTAAGTTTTCGTCTAATTCATAAACAAGCGGAATGCTAGTGGGAATATTTAATGAAACTACACCATCACTTGAAAGGTTGTCTAAATATTTTACTAGCGAGCGAATTGTGTTACCGTGTGATGAAATAATTACTTTATTACCACTTTTTAATGTCGGCGCAATTTCTGAATGCCAATAAGCAAGTACTCTCTTCTCCGTATCCTCTAAACATTCAGTTAATGGAAATTCACCTTTTTTGAGTGTTTTATATCTTGGATCGGTCGCTTCATATCGAGGATCGTCTTCAGTAAGAGCCGGTGGTCTTACATCAACACTTCTTCTCCAAATATGAACTTGCTCCTCACCATATTTTTGTGCAGTTTCATCTTTATTCAGCCCTTGCAATGCACCATAATGTCTTTCATTTAGCTTCCAAGATTTATGTATTGGAACCCAAGTAAGATCCATCTCATGAAGTACAATCCATAACGTCCGAATTGCGCGTTTTAATACAGATGTATAAGCCACATCAAAAGTATATCCGTTTGTCTTTAATATTGCTCCTGCTTCTCTCGCTTCACTTAATCCATTCTCTGATAGATCAACATCTGTCCATCCAGTAAAGCGATTTTCAAGATTCCATAAGCTTTGTCCGTGACGAATAAGTACAAGTTTTATCATTATAATTCCCCTTTCGGAAATGTGAATTTTATTGTTCCATTGCGTACACGTATAAAGTATCTAGTAATGTATCTTTTTATCCATTCACTCTATGACCAAATCATAGTTGCCAAATGTATGGATAAAATTTGTTCTTTTTCAAACGATAAAAACAGAAGTTTTTTCATTATTTTTGATCGACTGGTAGTTCACGTTTCGTTATCCAAGCATCAAAACCTGATCGGCTATTTGCCATTTCATTCATAACTTGGTGCCAATTGTCCTCACATGATTCACCAAATTTTGAAAAAATAGCACCCATTTGTTGTCTTTGTACATCACTCAGTTTTTTCTCTAAATCTGTACCTTTTTCTGTTAAAGACAACTGTTTCACACGTCGATCATGCATAGCTTCATTACTCTCAATTAAGCCCTTTTCCACAAGTTGACGTAGCGGTCCGTGGAGAGCTTGTTTACTTATTTCTAATAGTGATAATAACTCATTTACACTTATCCCTGGAAAACGTGCGATAAAAAATAAAATTCGATGATGTACTCGTTGAATGCCATATTCTTTTATAATTTCATCTGGCTTTTCAGTAAATGTTTTATATGCAAAATAAAATAATGCTAATGCCTCATTCATCTGTTCTTCTTTATGTTGTGTCATCTACTTTCCCCCTGTATGTAAATTATACCACAATCTAGTAATGAATATTTTAATCAACGCATTAGAACTTATTTAGTCTATTGAAACATTCATTGCATAATTAGGAGATGATTCATTTGAAAAAACAATATACTGTAAGTACATATTTATTGGATAGACTACATGAATTAGGAATTGAACATATATTTGGGGTTCCTGGTGATTATAATCTTGCCTTTTTAGATGATGTGGTTGCACATGAAAATTTAAAGTGGATTGGCAATTGTAACGAATTAAATGCTGCATATGCAGCAGATGGGTACGCTCGCATAAAAGGAATCGCTGCTCTTATTACTACTTTCGGAGTTGGAGAATTAAGCGCTATTAACGGTATTGCTGGCTCATATGCGGAAAACGTGCCAGTTATAAAAATCACGGGTACGCCACCAACAAAAGTAATGGAAAATGGAGCAATCGTCCATCATACGTTAGGAGATGGAAAGTTCGATCACTTTTCCAATATGTATCGAGAAATCACTGTGGCACAAACAAATGTAAAACCTGAGCATGCTGCTGAGGAAATTGACCGTGTTTTACGTGCATGTTGGAATGAAAAACGCCCGGTTCATATTAATTTGCCGATTGATGTATATAATAAACCAATTAATAAACCTACAGAACCAATTTTATATAAACCGATTTTAAGTAATAAAGAAGCGTTGGATAAAATGCTACTACATGCCACTTCAATAATAAATAACGCCAAAAAACCTGTAATTTTAGCTGATTTTGAAGTAGATCGATTTCACGCTAAAGAAAATTTACATCAATTTGTAGAAAAAACTGGGTTTCCCATCGCGACGTTAAGTATGGGAAAAGGAATATTCCCAGAAAAACACCCTCAATTTATAGGGATTTATACTGGTGATGTAAGTTCTCCGTACTTGAGAAAAAGAATTGATGAATCTGATTGTATTATTAGTATTGGTGTGAAGTTAACTGATACTATTACAGGCGGCTTCACACAAGGTTTTACAAAAGAACAAGTTATAGAAATCCATCCCTACACTGTGAAAATTATAGATAAAAAATACGGTCCAGTTGTAATGCAGGATGTTTTACAACATTTAAGTGATTCAATTGAGCATCGTAATAAAGATACCCTTGACGTTAAGCCATTTATTTTAGAATCATCACCTTTTACTGAAGAGTTCATTCCAAAAGCACAAATGGTCACACAAAAACGTTTTTGGCAGCAAATGTACCATTTCTTACAAGAAAACGACATCTTAATTGTAGAACAAGGAACACCTTTCTTTGGTAGTGCTGCTATCCCTCTACCTAAAAACACTGCATATGTAGGACAACCGTTATGGGGATCTATCGGATATACATTGCCCGCTCTACTTGGTACACAGCTCGCCAATTTAGCACGGCGCAACATTTTAATTATTGGTGATGGTTCTTTCCAAGTAACTGCCCAAGAGTTATCAACTATACTACGTCAAAATTTAAAACCGATTATATTTTTAATCAATAACAACGGATACACTGTTGAACGTGCCATTCACGGCCAAAACCAACCTTATAATGATATACAAATGTGGGATTACAATAAACTATCAATGGTATTTGGGTCAGAAGAAAAAAGTCTAACATTTAAAGTAGAAAATGAAGCAGAATTAGCAGAAGTCTTAACAAATATAACTTTTTATAAGAATCAACTTATCTTTATTGAAATTATAATGAGCCAAAGCGATCAACCTGAATTGTTAGCTAAACTCGGGAAAAGATTCGGTCAGCAAAATTCTTAATATAAAAGCATAACCTAATTATACAATTGGTAGTGTAAAACTTGTTTTGAGAATAGTTTCGACACTCAAAATACATAAGGAAAAGGATGGAAAGCACCATCCTTTTCTATTTTAAGAGCATTCTTCGACTAACGCCCCGTATGACAAGCAAAAATTCTTAATCCATCTTTAACTTTATAGCTTTTGTCGCAATAAATGTTTTAATATGCTTATCTAATATCCTTGTCCCACCAAAATCATCCTCATAAAAACCTGTTATAGCAAAACCAGCTTCAATTTGGCCTTGAATTTGGTCTTCTAAAGTATGCGCATATTCTATTGTTTGATTTGAATCGATGTAATCTTGAACTTCATCCTCTGGTAAATAATCCAATGTTGATGAAGGAATTGAATGTTTAACATCAAGAATACCTTTTTGTTCTTGGTTATCATCAAAGATCCATAGTAACGGATTTGTAAATCCAGCAATAAGAATACCTTTATTCTTTAAAACCCTAGAAACTTCATTCCATACAAGATGAACATCTTTTACAAACAAATTAGAAACAGGATTTATAACAATATCAAAATATTCATCCTCAAAATCACCAAGGTCTGACATATCTCCTTGTACGGTTTTTAAAGTCAAACCATCCCGTTTTGCTACCTTTTCATCTTGTTCCAATTGCTTCTTAGATATATCAGTAACTGTTACATCTGCTCCAGCAGCAGCTAGAACTGGTGCTTGTTGTCCGCCACCTGATGCTAAGCAAAGTATCTTTAATCCATCTAATGACTTTGGAAACCACTCTCTAGGAACTGATTTTTCCGTAGTGACTGTAATCTCCCATTCACCTGATTTGCTTTTCTCAATAACCTCGCTACTTACAGGCTGCGTGTATCTAGAACCTTCTTCAACCTTCTTATCCCATGCATTACTGTTTTGTTGTGTAATATCCATTGCGATTAGTCCTCCTAACGATCTAGTTGGATTTTAAGTGTAAACTTATTAACTATTTATGCTTTCCTTTTTCTATTAACCCGCCTGATAGTTCATACATAGTTGTCTATATTTATATTAACAGATAAATGCAAAAATTACTAAAAAATTCTAAAAAGACAAAAAATTACACATCTATTCCATTCATTTAAACTAATCATAGAATTGTTAACTTTTAAACAACTCACTTCCACATAAAAAAAGCATTCCAAATCTGTTGACAGTTGGAACGCTTTTTTATGTTATTTAATTTTTCAAGCTTTTAACTAAATCCATTAAACAAATAAGCTATGCTTTTTCTTTTTTATTCAGCAAGAGTTAACTGCCAAGATACACCATACTTATCATTTAACCAGCCAAACTTTTTACTAAACGGATAAGAACCTAAAGGCATGAGAATTGCTCCATCCTGCGCTAATTTATGAAAGACCGTTTCAATTTCTTCTTCTGTCTCACAAGTTACATAAAGAGACATAGCTGGAGTGAATGTAAAATTATGATTTACATAACTATCAATACACATAAACTCTTGGCCATTTAGCGTAAAAGTTGCATGAATTACAGTTCCCTCTTTACCAGGTCCATTTTCATCGTAGCGAGAAATACTTACAATTTCCGATTGATCAAATAGCGACGTATAAAAATTCATTGCTTCCTCAGCTTTGCCTTCAAACATTAAAAACGTAGTAATTTTTTGATTTGTGTTACTCATATGGAGACAGCCCCTTGTTATATATTTATGTAAAACATAAGTCGTCCAAAAACCGAACGTACATTCCTATAAGTGTATTGTCTATAAAAACGATGAGTTTGTCAATTATCTACTTTCTTATTTCTTCTTAAATAATGCTGTCCAAAGAAATGATTCTCCAAACATTTCATTCGGTTGTTTTATTTGTTTCATCCTTCTAATCTCAATTACCTCAAATTCTTTAAATATCTCTCTTAACTTTTCTTCCGAGTATGCAAGACCACCTTGTAGACTCCATTCTCTATATACGTCCCAATCTGTTATTTCTGATCCATTTCGCTCATCTAAATCGCCTGCCGCAAAACATGTTAATCCAAAATAACCACTCGATTTTAATGAGTTTTTAATTAAATCCACATAATTTATTCTTCTATGCGGTGGAATGTGATGCAAACAGCCCGAATCATATACAAAATCAAATTCGTTTTGAACCTCTAAATTAAAAATTGAATCACAAATAAAATGAATTGCTACCCCTTTTGCCAATGCCCTCTCTTTTGCCCAGTTAATGCCTTCTACAGATAAATCCACTGCTGTTACATCAAATCCTTGAGTCGCTAAATAAATGGCATTTCTACCTGGACCACATCCAAGTTCTAATACCTTCCCTTTTGAAACTCTCTCTTTTTGTATATACGAAACTAGATTCTCATCTGGAACATTTTCAAAAAACGGAACATCCTTTTCTCTATTCTCATAAAACTCATTCCAAAATGGTTCTGCAGGTCTTAATAATGAATCAAGCATTTTTAATATGTCTTCTTGTGTGTGTAACGTTTCAGTTTTCATTAATACCCCTCCATGAATTAATAGTCAGAAAATTATTATATATCTTTTTGGACTTTCAAACAAAGAAAAAACTCCTACATTTTGAAGTGAACCCCGAAAACGGGACACCTATCAAAACACCTAAACCACCTTTCATTTGGTGCGGATGCATCGAATTGGCGTTCCAATCGATGAGGGGCTACTACTGGCTCCGCACCACTGATATATTTCTTTTTCTTTCGACCAACTTTTGAGAGAATCTGATTTTGCCTCATGATTCATAATACTTTTTTATGATTTACACACAGCCCCATTTTCCGAAGAGTTGCGGTCACTCTTCGATATCCATATCGTAATTTATGCCGAAGACAAACATCCTTTATTTTCTCTTCTATCCCTTAGGTCCACTGTTCGTTATAACCAACGATAAAATGTAGACCGGGGTAATTCTAATACATTACACAATTCTTTTACCGTTAGTTTTTTTTAATCGGTCCATAAAGTAACTACAGTTTCCGGGTTCAACTTCTTTCGATTTCCAGATACTTTCCCCATATCAGTAATTTTGTTTTTAACTGTTTATTTTCTAACCGTAGCTGTTCCAATTCATTTAACGCTTTTGGCCCTTTTCCATAAGAATATTGTTTTCCTACAGGTTGTTGAAAATGGTACGTTTGACCGGTACGATACCACTTCATCCACGTCTTAATTTGGGAAACATTTTTAATTCCAAAATTCTCCATAATTGTCCGATTGGAATATCCATCCTTTTTCATTTCAACCACTTTCCACTTTATTTCTTCTGGGTAATGAACTCTTGTCTTCAAACCAAAAACACCTCCAGTGAATTCGCATACTAAGTATGCGAATTCAGGAGGTGTTTTTTTCATGTACCACTATTCGGGTTCACTTCAAAAGTTAACTGCTTTTTAATTACAATAACTATTTTGTTTAAATTCACCTTAATTCATATCAATTTTTCTTAACATTCACATTAATAACTGTACAATATAATTAAACTGTTTGTATGAGGGGTGATTATTATGAACTGGAAACAAAAATACAATCCGAAATATCTCTTTTACCGAATGTATAGTTATATTTATAAAGCCCTTGATGATATATCATGGTCCTTAAAATAACGCTTTTGTTCACTTTTTTGATACATTTACGAAACATGCATGTGTTATCTTCATTAAGTCCTTTTCTTTTTATAATGTCGTGTGAGATATACCAACAGAGGAAGCCCTAGATTCCCTAATCCTAGGGCTTTTTTTATAAGAATTTTATACATTTTATTATTTCCACCAACTTTTCAAATTGTATATACATAATATAAAATTTTCATGTTGTTATATTTTTTGATGGTCTCCTATCTTTCCGTAAAAGGCCCTTTTTTCAAATAACGCTTTTGTTTAATTTATATTTAAAAAGTTCCTTTTCATAAAGACTTCCCTTATATGCTATACTCATTCTTAAATAATTGTATAAGGAATGTTAAAAATGGATGATAGACCGTCAAGACAATGGAAATTGCGACAAAAGTTAAGAGCACTGAAAACCAAAAACAACAATGACACAAACCCTTTGTTTAGTGAATGCCTTGAATCCCTAGGAAACGAAACTCTCATTTTCTCCCAAGAAAAAAGCCAGCAGATTGCTACTATTTTAATGAATTCATTTCCTATAACTATCTCGGGAAGAATAGATTGGGAACAGATAGATAATCAATTCATAGCTTCGAACAAAGAACAACTAATTTCCCTTATTAGAGCAAACCAACTAGATTTTGATGAACAGATTTTTATAATATGGGATAACTATGAAATCCCTGTAGTAAGTACAAATCTTGATAAAGTATTCCAATCACTAGTTGACGTTGATGCAGTCAGTTTTTATTACTGGCTATTAGACAAAGAATATAGCTTCGTAATTGAAATAAATGATGAAGAATTGATTAGGGTTGGGTTTCGCTAATACTCTAAGCATATTTCCTCATTCTACTGATCTGCAAAATTTAAATTGTATTATTTATCAAAGACTTAAAATATACGAATGTCACGTAAAACGATTGGTGTTAATCATGTTTATGTTTATAATTACGTTGATTTGGATAACTTGCATTTATAAAATGTAAATATTTTATAAATGCAAGTTAAACAAACATTGTTATATCAAGGTTTGTTTGACCTAACATGTTATATTCTTGATATTAAGACGGTTTTTATGAGCATTTCGTATAAGTGTGATTTAACTGATTAAGACTATTTTTAAAAACGACATATCAGCGATAATTTATGTCTATTCTGTATAAGTGTTAGCAAGATTGTTTGCAAACTTGTTAGCACTTTTTTAAAACTTAAACCAGAGGAGATTCATACAATTTAGTAACAATGTAAAATTGAATTTATCAAGGATAAACCATTTAACAAATAGTTTGCAGCACTGAATGATTTACAAAAGAATACCCATCGATACACTACGAATAAAAATAATGAGCTAATCGAGGGAATATAATTATTTTTATTTAATTCGCACTTGTACTTCTTGTTCTTGTATTACTTGAATGATTAACTCCAATACAATATTTTGTATTAACTGATGCTCATTATCATGAAGTGTACTTTGTTCTGATATGTATTCAATACATTGATATATATACCCTTCTACCAATAAGCTCCCTTTTTCAACTGTAAGTGTATTTTGCCCATTCTTTTTTACCTTTGGTATTAAAAATTCGGTTTTTGTCAAAATAACCTCCTGTTCAACCTCTTTTATTCCTATGACTTTTTCTTTAAATACAACCTTTTCTCGTAAACTAATTTCACCTTTATATCTTCCTAATTCTATTGGTAGTTTCGCTGTAATAAAATTATTTACGTCTTCCCCATTTTCACTCTCTAATATTATACTGTGAATAGGAATCCATGAAGATGCCTCTACCTTATTCTCTTCTTTATTCCCTTTATTTTTTTGGTTATATAATTCAAAATGAATTCTCTTCTCATGAAGATTTAAAGAAACTAATTTACAATAACTATCCGAATGATATTGTTGCACTGTAGTTAATAACTTACAATCTAATTCACGCCCTTCTACACCTTTTTCATCCCTAAATACAAATGCTTCTTGATTTTTAACATTTATTTTTGGAAATATTTTAAAACTAGTTACTTCTGAAAAAATAGAAAATGGAGTTTTGACCACCAGTGAGCGTATTAAAGGCCCTATTTGTGATCCAGACGCTTTACCTTCTTTCTCTAATTTTGATGCTACATATTCTCCCTTTAATTCAGGTGGTATTTCTTCTTTTCCCCCTCTTTTTTCGTGTAAATTATCTTGTATATTCAGTTTTTTATACTTGTAAATTTCATCCCATATCCCCTTACCAATCCATGGATTTTTCATCACCATCCCCCCGTCTGATGAAATTCAAAAAATTTGTTTTTTGTATGTGACCATTTCATCATTATATATGTTGTATAAAAATAAAAAAGAAATTGTCTTTTTAACAAAGACAATTTCTTTTTATTTTTATAGTGCTACTTGTACTTGTTGTACTTGTAAAACTTTTAAAGTAAGATCTAGTACAATTTTTTCACGAAGCGTATCAAATGGTTCGTTTAGGTTTGTAGGACAAGGTGAAAAGTCTAATTCAAAAAATTGAGCGCTTACTAATTCACAATATGGTTGTTCGTTATAAAAAACTGCATTTTCAAAGAAATATTTGTCTAGACGTGGTAAATCACCGTTTTTAGGATTTATAAAATGAGAAGTAGTGTCCGAAGAAGAAGCTACTAAAGCTAATGATAGAAAATCACCTTCTGTCAGATCTGCAAAACCAGAAAATGGAACATTTGCAATACGATCATATAGAACTCCATTACACTCGTCATTTGCATATTCAATATTTTTACGAATATAGCCTTGTACAAATAATTTCGCTCTTGTAACTCGTCGGTAAGGTGTACCTGGTACTGGTACGAATGCTACAGGCACTAACTTACATTGTGTTAAAAATACGTTTTTTAAGATGCGTTTAATTTCGACTGCTGGAGGCTCTAATGAAATATCGGACTCTACAACAATTTGAAGCGTTCTTTCAGCTAATACAACTGGAATCTTTACAATAGGTGCTCCTGGAGTAACAATTGGTGTTGCAGTCTCATCACTTAATGGTGTTTGGGTTTGTCCCGCTACCTGACATGGTACATTAATTGGACATTGTTCGCTCATGTTTTATGCTCCTCTTTTTATAAGATTTTAGAGTTTATGAAATTTTCAAACTCATAATACTTGTATATGTCTTTCTTCTACTAATGTTTGGGTTCTATAGTAGCCTTTTTAATCATTATCATTAAGTTAGTATAATCTAATCATTTTTATTGAAAATTCTGAAAATTAACATTTTTAGAGGGATACAAATTCTGTTTTCAACGTATCTCGCAGATTCGGTAAAATTATGAAGTCTTTATTACATGAGTTATCTTGAATTTAATTTTGGATATCACGATATGAACATGGTTACCAAATGATGATTTTTATTTTTATCAAGCTATATATTCGTAAAAAATCGCTTTACATATACTGAAGTTTTATTTGTTGTTACATAAAATCTTTTACCTATTCAATTTTGAAATATACATTCAAGACAGTATACTCCAAAATAAGAAATTATTTTAAATTAGAATATTTTCTTTGATAAATGTGTGTTGATTAATTTCATAATCAGTAGTTCTATCCACTCTCCCTTAAAAATTAGCATAGTTTTTATGAATTCTATATCTAGTAGAAAGCTCTCTATCATATAAAAGTATAATAATAGGTTAATAAACAAGCAGTTTTTTTACTAAAACATAGAATAATACTAACCCTAATTGAAGGGCGACATAAAAGTATTTCCTGGAATAATGATTGCTGGAAATCTAAAGACAAGCACCATTGTGATGACGATAAATTTATATATATTATTTATATAATTTGTGTTATAGTTTCAAATGTTAATTAATTACAATATTTTCCAAAAAAAGAGTATACATAGTCTTATAAATCATGTTATTTTGGATAGTTTGTTCTTTAAATTAGGAATTAAATAAAGAATTATAAAAACGCGCTAGGTACAACTAAGAAAGAAACAGGATAAAGAATAAGTCATATTACCTGTAGTAATAACACTAAGTGAATTGCACCCCTTATAAGTGACTTGTGTATCTCTTACTGCGTTTGAAGTTAATTGCCAATATTTCGTGTCGTTCTTCCACAAGACATTGCGTAAAACCGTTTGGTTACCAATTCCACCAACGTAATCTTCAACATCTTTCATTCACTTCATTAAATTGTCCTGTTGCTTGATTTTGTGCCTCTTGAACTTTTTTATTCAACTCTGTTTTTGTGGTTTCAATATCTTTGTTGACTTGCTCTAAGGTATCTTTCTTTACTTTGTCCACATCAGGAACAACCGACTCCCAATTGCCATTCTTCCATAATTTGAGGATGCCAGGCTTGCCGTTTAAAATATCTAACCATAAGGTTTTTCCATCTTCTAAACCGATTGTCGGTGGTTTTGCGCTTTCAATAATTTTTGTTTGATAATTTTTAAGGTTTTCTTGTACTTTTTCTGCTAACTTTTTTGCTGCTTCTGATTCCTTTTACACAACATCAACTTGTTCATTTGTCTCATTCACAAGTTCTTCCAACTTATCTAACAAGCCTTTATTTGCTTTTCCAGCTAGACTGCCCATAACTTGGGCATACATGTGATCTAACAGACTTCTCGTATCTTCTACTTCTTTAAAATCACCAAAATAATATTTATCATTTGCCGCATTTGTATCACATTCATCCGCTGCGATAAGACGTGCTTCTAAAAACAAAGGTGGCGTAAATTTTGTATCTTTGATATGGACAATATCGCCCTTATTTACTTTTTCATGAGATAAACCAAATATCTTTTCTAATGCAATTGGAGTTACTTCATACTGTACAGTGCTATTAATACGTTTCTTTAGTTCCGCTTCCGTTAGTTGTTTTAATCTTTCGGCTGACATATTTTGATCTTCTGTTTGTGGACTATAGATGTCATATTTGTGTGAACCATCTTCTATCCAACGTTGTAAGGCATCTGCATCAGCGACGTATAACTTCCCACCGTTAATCTTTTCAAAAGTTAGATACTCACCTGTTTCTTCGTTGAAGGGCCCGACACCAACTAGTGCAGAAATTGCATCTTGTGAATTTTCAATACGGCGTATGCCTTGTAAGTCCTTTCCTAAGACAATTTCTTTTCCGTTATCCCTACCTTCTTTACGTACCATATCTACGTATCTACTAACAATAAACGAACCTTTTACTTCTGTACGGAATCGGATTTCTAACTCAAAGGTACTTGCTATTGTTTTCAATAAATCTAGTGGGTTTGTAAATTCTTTGATATTTATCGTGCGGAAGCTTGCATATTCCGTTACACCACGTTGCCACTTCGTTCCTTCTAAAGCGAAATCCAGCCATTGATTAACTGTGTATCCTTCTAAGGTTTGTGGTTTAATTACTTTTGCTTTTTTTAATTTCTTATGTTCACTTAGCGCATATATTTTTTTAGAACGATCTATAGAATCTTGTTCGCTTTCGTTTATCACATATGAAACAAACGATCCATCACGCACACGCTTTAAGATTATGTTTTGTTGCATTAACTTCGCCGCTTTGTGTGTACCATCTGAAACCGTAAATTCGAATTGGTCTACATTGTTTTTTAGTTCCCATTTACGAAGATCATCCCAATAATCTTGTTCTTTAATTACTGCAATGATTTGTTCTGTTTTAAAATCAAAAATGTGTAAATCGTTATTACTCATAAATATCTCTCCCTGTATGCCACTTCCACTTGTCCGATATCAGAAGGTAAAATTTCAATTTGATTCGTTCCTTTTTCTATATTTATAAAGTCACCGAATAAATCTTTCGTATAGATTGCATCTTTTCCATTAATCTTGATACTTGCATCTGCTGTATCGATTTCCACTACATCACCTTTTCGTACGATATAATAAGGCGCTTCGAGAGTGGTTGTTTTATTAAATTTCCAAACTTTTATGTCGTTTATTGAAGCATTTTAATTGGGTGCTTCTTTCCATCCTCCAATATGCACCATAATTTGTGCTAGTTGATTTTTTGAGTATCTTTCATCCACATCAAAATACTCACGGTATGATTCTGAATCGTATCCACCCTTTTCTAAAATACGAGCAATATCAGCCGCCCAAAAGTTTCCGACACGAGTAATTCGTAAACGACCTGTAAAATCATTCCAAGTCCAAGGAGAATCTCCCGTAGTTGAGATAATGTGATGTCCTTCGTCAATTTTTCCGGCGTGTATCTCTCCATAATTAGAAGCTACGTTTACATGTACTTCAGCCATTGACATTTTGCCTATAACATCAGAATTCACATCCAGAAGATATATTTCTACACGCCCCATAGATTTAGCGCTATTTTGATTCCAACATTCTACAATTGCTTCAACAGTAAAATCCTGTAGCGGTTCTTTTAAACTTTTCCTAGCCACTCCGCCATGCCATTTACTACCTGACCCAAAGTTATCTATAACAAAGCGCTCACTATCTGACTTTAGAGTTCCTGTGTTTTCACCTTCGTCAGTGTTTGGACCATTTTGAGTCCAACCAACCATTGTTTTCATTTCATCGTGCATAACAAGCTGTTCTTTCTCGACTGTTCGTTCTTCCACAGAAACAGGGTATCCCATACGAAAATGTTGAATTTCTTCTTCCTTTTTTCGTGAAATATCAATAAAAGTAGAGGGATTTTCTACCTTAACTGTGAACGTAGGATCAGAATATTTACTCCCATTATTCGATATATTTGTAATTAATCTACTTCCTTGTAATTTGAAATCTATTTTTCTCCTTGGGCCTAGTTTATAAGGCATTGGACAAATGAATTTTAAGGTGCCTTTTCCTAAACTCACAAAATTATCAACATTAAAATCTTCATCAATAACAGCTATATATGTCCTATCTAGTTTTGTATCAAAAGTTAGCTCGGCTGCTTGTTCAGTAATTAACCATGTCGCTATTTCTTCTTTTAACGTTTCTAAATCTGTTCCATCTGAAACGATAATTCCCACAGGGACAGAAAGTCGACGAGAATCTGTTTCCGTTCTTAATAATCTTGCGCCTGGATATCCAGGCGTGTTTAAGAATTTACGTTTTAGAGGTGCCCATGTTGGCGGGCTCCATCCTTTTTCTAGTTGGATATATTCTTTTCGTTGATTGTTGAATGTAAAAGAGCTCATTTTGACACTCCGTTTCTTTATAAAATAAAAGAAACCCAAACCTAAAAGGCTGAGTTTCTCTTTTCTTCTCTTTCTTGATACTCGGTTGTATAGCGATAAGTACCGCGTGCCACGTCTCTTCCTTCTAAATTTACGGGTACTTCAATAAATAAATCTCCACCAAGCATTGGAATAACTCCACTGCCAGATGATCCGAAAGAATTATTAATGACTTGATTTGATACACTATTTGTCATGGCTTGTCTACTGTTTGACATACTTCCATATACACCACTCATGACGGCCTTTAATCCTCCTAATTGGCTTGCGGAACTAGCCATCATACGGCTCATATTATCCATTAATTGATTTTATAGATTATAAAGGTATATTATGAGTTGTGTTTTCCATCACTTCTCACAATACAAATATATCACGTTAACTCCAAAACGACCGGCACATTTCCTGCCAAAAAAACGGCCATAACCCTGTCACTTTTTATTATCTGATTTACATATAATTACAATAAAAAAATACAATTATGCTCACAAAAGAAGGAATTATTTTTAATCCCTATCTTTTGTGATTGTAGTATTTATGAAATTAGAGCTATCAAAGAGATGTATATCAATAAAGGCTGATGTTAGTTTTCATCTTTATCATTTTCTGATTTCGTAGCAGTATCTTTAAAAAAATCACCTGCTAAATTAAGTAGTTTCTTTCCACCTTCACTATTCAAAAGATTCATTAAAAATACCGGATCTTGAACCTTTTGAATAAGAGCTTGCATAAATACGGATTTAGCAACACCTAATATCTCTGTCGAAGTTATTTTTATATTAAAATAAGGAATGTTAATTTGGAATGGCGAATAATCAGATGAATTATTTTTCTGTTTTTTTAATTTTTCATCAGTCGTTCCATTGATTGCTTCATTGGTTGTTTCATTATTCGTTTTGGGAAGTGTAACAGCTTCGGCCGCTATTATTCGACTTTTCTTCTGAGTTACTTCGGTTATTGGAATAGATGAAGTTTGATACGAAACATTTTTATTAAAATATGGGCTAGATCCCATTTTTTTCTCCTTTCATAACGAACACATTATATATTCTAAACATATATTAAACTATATTAATGAAGGATTACTTCACACTACGTGAAGCAACCCTTTATTTATTCTTGGTGATATAAGAAGGTTGTTACTTAAAAACCACCATATCCGCACCAGCTTGCACCAACGATAATAAGCAAGATAAACAATACGATTAGTAATGCAAATCCTCCGCCATAACCACAACCACTTCCATATCCTTTTTCTGCAGCCAAGATACACTCCTCCTCTCTAGAAGTTCATAAACTAGCAAAAACAAGTTGCGCCAACGATAATAAGCAAGATAAACAATACGATTAGTAATGCAAATCCTCCGCTATAACCACAACCACTTCCATATCCTTTTTCTGCAGCCAAGATACACTCCTCCTCTCTAGAAGTTCATAAACTAGCAGAAACAAGCAGCGCCAACGATAATAAGCAAGATAAATAATACAACTAGTAATGCAAATCCTCCACCATAACCACAACCACTTCTATATCCTTTTTCTGCAGCCAAGATATTCCCCCCGATCCTATAACAAAGATGCGTTTCATAATAACTAACAGAAGTTCTATTAATTTAACTCGTAATGAAAACAAGCTAACAGAAAAATGATTTTTCATTGCAGTCATGTTGTACTTGCTTATCACTACACTGACACTATATGTATTGGGCTGTAAACGGTTATGTGCTTTTATATCAACTTTTCCATTTTTGAGGAAAATGTCATTGACCATTTTTAAAATCGTTATATTTATATTAATAATTTTATAACCCACATTTGAATTTAATCATTCGTATCTTTTTCTCTACTTTGACGATTTGAAATCATTATCTTCTTAATCCATACTATTTTCACAAAGTAATTAATATATCATTTCAAGTTCTCTATGACTTACCCATATCTTATATTGTGTGTAACTACCCCCTTCGCTGAATCCCTTGGTATCATTGAATTTATAACACTTTCTTTTTTGAGTTACATAGTACAAAATTTATGAGTAACTGTAAGGAATACCACCACATTGCTACCAAGCTAAGGATATGAATTTTATCAATCCATGTTTTTCTTTTGCATATTGGCTAGTATAGAACAAAAGGTTATCAAATGCCGAGCGAACTCTCAGCAGATGATAACCCTTTGAACTAGCGTATCAATAATTTAATTAGATAACCTCACAAATATATTATTGAACCACCCCAAATACATTAATTTCAGCGGCACTTGTCCATGGATTGTTGTTTACCTCGCTTAATGCACGTAGTTTAATATAACGACCTGTCTTGTTTGCAAAGCTGACCTCTTTCAAGTTAATATTGTTTGCAAAAGCACCTATGGATACCGCTGTTCCCCAGTTTACTCCATCACTACTGACGTAAAACTCATAGTCCTTAATCGTTCCATTTATTTGGCCGTCTTGCCTTGGCAAGTAGCTGAATTTGGAGAGGTTATAAGTTGCACCTAAATCAATTTGAATCTCGTGCGGCATTGGAGCTACGGGGCTCCAGTTTGTATGCCAAAATGTATCTTTGTTTCCATCAAAGGCATACGTACCTAAATTGTACCAATTATAACTA
Source organism: Bacillus sp. PSXD-155 (assembly GCF_049310765.1). Lineage (NCBI taxonomy): Bacteria > Bacillati > Bacillota > Bacilli > Caryophanales > Bacillaceae > Bacillus > Bacillus sp. PSXD-155. The sequence continues at coordinate 27,132 of NZ_JBMOWC010000054.1, forward strand.
TCTACATATTTTAGTGTCCAGTTTGTTTGCGGAATTAAACTAGCTTCTTTTGTTGTGACTGCTACATTCATAGCAGAATTACTTGTACTTGTCGTTGTAATCGTTACTCCTGATTTTTCTCCCGTGTAGGTATTACTATTCGGATTAGTGTCTGGACCAAAGGTAGCAGCATGATTTTGATTCGTGTAATAGAACGGGTCTTGGTATTCACTGACTGATTGTTCTATATCAATGAAAGGATGAGGATCACTGGAATTATTATTCATGGATTCATCAATATGCCAAACTGCAATACCACCAGAACTTGTTGGTAAGCTCGCATCATACCCAACCTTTGCGCGATTCTCAACTAAAAAATACGTATTATCCTTTAAAGGAATCTTTAACACATTATAATTATTTGGGATCGCATTTAGAGTAAAGTTATTAGTGGTATTTACTACATTTGGTGTTACAAATCCTAATTTTACTTTTGACCAAGCATCCATATGACCCGGTGTAGCTCCATAATCTTCTCCTTGTAGACTATTCCAAGATCCATTACCCATTATACTTAGGCTACCCACACGATTATTATCACCATATAGATCTGGCAGGCCAAAGGAATGACCTAATTCATGAGCAGGGATACCAATTGTTGCCATATGACCATATTGTTTTTCACCCTGCGCCGTATACATGCCTGATACCGTAACACCATCGTGATTTGTATTTGGAGCGTACGACTGATGTGCCCAAATATAAGGAAGTGGAGCACCAGGAGCAGCCTGTTCATTACCAGCAAGAAAACTTACAATGTAGAAGCCATCTTTAGAGTCAATGACTTGATCATTATTAGTATCAAGACTAGCAAAATTCACTTGAGAATCAGCTTTAGCCAGTGCATCTGTTATAACCGTACCCATACTTTTTCCCGATGTACTTGGATGAGCGTAATCTAATTTTCAATAGGAACTTTTTTTGCTGGTATTAAAGGATTCTCTAAAGTAGATAATTGGATATCAATGCTTAGAAGCATAACAACAGTTCTACTAACACTTTTATTATCAGTGTTTTTAACACTAACTTTGATTGTTGTCTATGCATTAAGTTAATCGTAGTTCTTCACGAATAAAAACCAATATTCCGTCAATACTGTAGACACATGGTTATCTTTTTCCGATTTCCTTATATGAGCAGTTAGTTTTTGCTAGCTGCTCTTTATTTGTACAAGGTACTCAATTGACTGGCGCACATATAATATCCTGAGTTCCTTTCTTTATAAAATAGTCGTTATAAAATGAGACTCGTCACGAGAGCACTTTACTAAGTGCTCTTTTTATATTCCAATTCCAACTTAATACAAAATGAAAGTTTGATTAAGCTTATTTTTACTACCGCATAACATGTTTAATTCTGCTTATAATATAGTTGTAACTTAAAGTTACATATCATTTACTTGTAGGGCCTAATTTTCTTTTGTACAACAAGCAGTTAGCTAATTAAGCTGGCTGCTTTGTTGTGTAAAATGAAGTTTTTATACGATTTTAAACACATTTAAAAATAAATTCATATGATATTACGTATTCCTCTCTTTTACAAAATGGATTTTGGTCAGAAGAGCACTTTTACGAAGTGCTCTTTTCCCATGGAATTAACGCTCTACAAAATAGCGTTTTTGTTTAGTTTTATAATGCTCTGTCTTCCTTTATAAAGCACTTGATTTTATTGTTTAATTTCATTAAAATGAGCTTTTATATCAACTAATAAGGAGACTATAATGAAAATAAATTTAGTATTGTTTGTATCATCAATCAAAGAGAAAACTGTCCCCAAATTAATGATAAAAACATTTGAATCTGATATTCGTCCAATTAAAGGCGATATCATCGATGATCCAGGGTTCGACTCAAGTTTTCATAATGGATATGAGGTTGTAAAAGTTTCAATCAATTACGCATCAAATGAATGTTTTGTTTCTCTACATCCTCTTGCTATAGAACTTGAGGACATTAAATTAGATACTTACATAGAAAAACTTGAAGCGTATGGTTGGCTTGCTGTCCCAAAAGAAGAATTACAAAATATATAATGTTTTTTTGCCCCTTTATGTTTGAAGGGGTATTTTTATTATTATTTTATCATTTAATTAACGATTTTGTTTTACTCCTTAACCAACTAAAACTACGCTACAATTAATCCATATTCTGTAAAGAAGTATATAAAATCCTCTCACCGTATACATGTGTATCTTGTGATCAACCTCTCATACAACAAGATGAACATTCGTTTATCCATTACTGCATCAATACAAATTGTGAAGAAGCAAAACTGGAATTATCTCTGTTGGAAGAGATGGGGTTGTGAATCCTATCTCTTTTCTTTACAATAAGGATTTTATTAAATAACTGAATAAAATTAAACATTCCGTCAATAACAACCACAATACAATCTGCTTCTTACCCAGGTTGTATCGGATGGAGCAGTTAGCCTATGCTAGCTGCTCTTTTGTATTTGGTTAAAAATAGGTTTTAGGGTTTAGGTCTTATTCCTTTTCTACATCATATACTTTTAACCTAAACATCCAGCTCAAAGTGTTACCTCCTATCTTAAAGAGCACTTATGTGAAGTGACCCCTAAAAGTTAGACACGGTTATTTCATTAGGCAGCTTGATAAAAGTGAGTCCGGTATTGTACTGGGCTCATTTTTAATTTTGCCTTAATCCGTTTCGTATTATAATAATCTATATATTTTTCTAATTCTATTTTAAAGTGCTCTACATTTTCAAATTCTTTTATGTAGAGGAACTCCGACTTCATAATCCCAAAGAAATTTTCTATTACTGCGTTGTCGTAACAGTTGCCTTTTCGAGACATACTCTGGACGATAGCTCTTGATTCAAGTGTCCGGACGTACTGTCTCATTTGATAATGCCATCCTTGATCCGAATGCATCAGTAGCTGGTGGGTTTCAGGTAAACGTTCCAATGCTTTCTCTAACATGCCTGAAACAAGCGAATACGTCGGTCTAGAACCAATTGTATAGGTAATAATTTCACCATTATACAAATCTAATACAGGTGATACATACAGTTTTTCTCCAAACAATTTAAACTCTGTGATGTCTGTTACCCACTTTTGATTCGGTGCATCTGTATGAAAATTACGCTCTAAAATATTAGGTGCAATTCTACCGACTTTTCCTTTATAGGATTTATATTTCTTCATACGCACAACACACTTTAACCCAAGCTCTTTCATAATGCGCTGAACCTTCTTGTGGTTCACTTTCTGGCCACGATTCGTTAATTCATCACGAATGCGACGGTAACCATAACGA